>NZ_JAVAXX010000040.1:0-35922 GCF_042709275.1 Bacillus sp. LR_5
GCAATCGATAATGCATTTGTCAGCTTGCGATGCCTCGACAAATTATCCTGCCCAACACGAAGATTCACATCGTGTAACAATTGGTTGTAATTTCGGCGCATTGAGAAGATATTTTTTCTAGAAGTTCTCGTATTTCATCTTCAATCATATTGATCATTCCGTACATATTAATTAGCAAACTAAGCATTTTGATTAGCAGACTAACTACATCATGCGCTTATTTTCCACGTCAAATATTAGATAGAACAGAATACAAACGATGCACAGAAAGATTGATTAATCAAGGGTGTATAAAAAGCTGCATACTGAGGAAAAAAGCCTTTGGCGAAAAAAAGGAAGAAGCATACATATTTCTCCGTAAATTTATAGGTATATATGGATATACATAAGGTGCGCTCTAACTGAGTGCACCTCTTGTTTTTATGAATTGTATATTTCTCTGTTTAGATTCACAACATCCTCGTGTGAAAAATCAACATCCTTTTTCTCTGCAAATATTTCCATCACTTTGTCGCGTAGTAATGGTGCTTTTTCTTTATTCGCCTTTTTCAACGCAATTGTGAGTTCATCTTTTGTTAGCTCTGTGCAGTAAGCAGGAGTTCCTGGCTGCTGTCTCCAAGAGTCACTTAAAGAACCACCGTCTACTGCATCGAAGCCTAACTCGGATACTACGTCCATGACTACTTGTTTTTGTGATGTATCATTACCAGCAACTGCCATAGCGATTCGTTCACTAGAATCTACGGATGTTCCTTCATTTTCTAAAGTATAGGCTAATAAGTTATTGAACGCTTTAATGACAGGTCTGCCTAATTGATTTGAAACCCAAACACTTTCAACCATTCCGTTCTCGATTTCTTCAATTTTGTCGTCTCTAAAAGGATAATAATTTGAAGTATCTACAATGATTACTTCCTCTCCGACTTGATCGATAATGTTCCGAATGCTTGGCATTGCTTTTGTAGGAAGAGATAATATAAGAACATCAATATTTTTAATTGCATCCTCTACGCGCACAGTTGTTCCAGCAAGCTCTTTTCCTTCTAAGAATTCAATTCCCCTTGCATCTGCAATTTTGACATCATGCCCATTCTTAACTAATTTTTTAGAAATAATTGAGCCAATTGATCCTGCACCTATAATTCCGAATTTCACTATTTTCCCTCCTAAAGAATTTGTATATAAAAGAATAATTCTGCTTAAAGTAACACAATTATATGTTTACCAAATCGCAACATATAATCATTAGATATGAAAAACGAATTGAGTATTGAATATTTCTTTTACATATACTAGAATAAAACCATTTCTCATCTTTTTAAAGTAGGCAATTAAAATTGCCGTAGTACATTTTTTTGTACGTAACAGTAGAAAGCAGGTGAAAAGGTGTCTAGAATATGTAAGGATGGATTTGACAAAGAGTGTATAAAGGAACAAAGAGAAGTATATGGCATTGCCTATACCCAAAATATACTTTCAGGACGCTGGAAGTATATTATTCTTTGGTTTTTAAAAACAAAAGAACGTCGTTATAGCGAAATTAAAGCTTTTTTATGGGACATTTCACAAGGTTCTCTTACAAAGCAGTTGAGAGAACTAGAAACAGATGGATTAATTAAGCGAGAGGTTTTTCCTGAGGTTCCTCCTCGTGTAGAGTATTCACTAACCTCAAAAGGGAAAGAATTCATTCCTATAATTGATTTGATGGAAGAGTTCGGGAAGAAGTTTGGGGAGCAGGTAGACTAATTTTACGATAAGAGTTTGTGAAGAAATGTATTAAAGTAACGGGGGCAAGAGTTAAAAGATCAGAAGCTGTCTAATGTGGCAGCTTTTTTTTACTAACTAAGCAGGTTAACACAACAAGAGCTTCCTTTTTTTAGGGACATTTGCTGGGTTAATAATCTTTTGTTTGTTCCATTTAAATTCTTTTTCAAATCCGTCTTAACAAAATCTAGCCATCTTTTTGCTATTAAGTACAAAAAAATGTACTACGGCAATTTAAATTGCCCTCTTCATAAATTAGAGTGATGATTTTATCATATTGTATACAAGTTACATTATTTTTTTACAAATAACCCTATCCAACTTAATCAGCTTGCATCTAATATTTAAGAAAGGAAGAATGTCAATATGAATACTACAATTGAATTACTTAGTAATCATACATCCATACGTTCTTTTACAAATCAACCACTGACAGAGGAGCAACGAGAAGCAATCTTTAAGGCAGCTAATCAAACTTCATCTTTCAGCCTTCTCCAAGCCGTTTCTATCATTAGAATTACAGATCCAGATCTTCGAAAAAAAGTGATGGAACTTTCTGCGAATCAGCCTTATATTGAAGAGGCAGCAGAGTTTTGGATTTTTTGTGCCGATTTTAACCGAAATCATCAAATTGCTCCCAATGTAGACCTTGAGTATATTGAATACCTTCTAATAGGTACATTTGATGCTGGGCTAATGGCTCAAAATGCTTTGACCGCAGCCGAATCAATGGGACTCGGTGGTGTATATATCGGTGGAGTAAGACTTCATATTACAGAATTAACTGAGGTATTACATTTACCAAAGCATGTGATTCCTTTAGTGGGGCTATGCATAGGCCATCCTGCTGGAGAGAACCCCGGACTAAAACCACGTTTGCCTCAATCAATGGTCATGTTTGATAATCAGTACCAGCCACTAGACGAAGAAACATTAGCAACCTATGATCAACAGATGCGTGAGTATTACCGAGAACGCCCAGTTAAAGCGCCTTTCACAGTGAAAAAAGTAAAGGGATGGAAAGATCATATTGAGGATCATCTTGAAAGAAGCAAACTCCCCTTCATGCTTGAGTATTTAAATAAACAGGGATTTGCTAAAAAATAAATTTTTTACAAGAGGACATTTCTGCATTCCATCCACATAAAAGAGGAAGAGTTTTGACGCTCTTCCTCTTTATGCACCAACTCGTCTGCGGAAATTTTGAAATCACCGTTTGAAGCGCTGTCTTCATCTACGAAGTGAGTTTTTTAATGAGCTAATCCCCAAAACCACTTAATCCCATTGAGAGATTTTCCATGAGAACCAAAAAGTCTACTCTACTATTATTTTAAACTCATCCTCTAATTCCTCTTGAGCCTCTTGTAAAACTTCTAATACATCATCAGCGTATGAACCTAAAAACTTTTTACTAAACTCAAAATTTCTCCAGACTAAAGTTAACGGCAACTCTATCCACCCTGTAAGGCAATCCCATAAAGCGTCTAAATTTTTCCCATAGTAGTCTGGGAAGTCTAATTTATCTTTTAAAGCTTCATGTAAAACTTCTTTATTTTCAAAGTCTTTTCCGTTTATAATTATTTTTTTCATTAAAAAATATGTCCTCCATTACTTTATTTTAACTAACGTTTTAGAATGATCTGTTGTTTTATACATTAATACATCATTCGAATAAAGTATTCTTTCATACTTATATGCCTGTTTTCCTTAAAAAAATTTCCTAAATTATTATTTTAGTATGATAAGGAAATTTTAAGGGAATTGATAGCAAAAATATGGTATCGTTATTTCCGTTGTTTTAGACTTTAAAATTATCAGTTCACAGATATTAAATTGGAGGAGCGTTATATGAAAAAAATAGCTCTTGTTCTTTTAGCTCTAATCATTATTATCGGGGGCATTTCCTTAATTGTTCATTTTAACAATCGAAAAGTAGCTGAAGATAAGATCGACCAGTATATTGCTGATTATGGTATTCCCAAAAAAGAGATTAAATCAGAGGATTATCCTATGCTTAATTCTTTGAGTTCACCTAAAGGGTTCTTTAAAACTGTTTATGTAAAGAATGAAACTGACAAAAACAACTATTACATTTTTCACTACGATCCTTCTAACAAAAAAGTTACGTTTTCAGGTGTTGTAGATGGAAATGAAGTATCAATCAATGATAAATTGGTTAAAAAATTGAAGTATCAACCCTCTGATAAGGTATTGAAATAAAGCCCTCGCTTGAGGGCTTTATCATTTTAATAATAACTCCAAGTTTCGCTTTAGTCTTAGGCCCATAAATTCCATCAGGAGAAAGCCCATGCATTAACTAAAATCGTCTAATTGCATCTGCTGTTTTTGGTCCATATACGCCGTCAATTCAAATAAAGAGCTGCCAGCGCTTTTTGAATCTGCCGCACTTCTTTGCCCCTTGTCCAATTATTTTACATATCATTTTTGCATGAGAAAGAGACATAGCAGTGATGAGAATCTTTTTTCAACTTGCTGTCGCAATGCAGTATCACTGATTGCTCAATGATCAATTTCTGAGAAAGACGGTCAGGATCGTAGCAGTTGACTTCGCTTATGGGTCCTTACTTGCAGAGTATAAAAACACCGATAGTTAGAAATTATCGGTGTTTTCTCGGACAATTATTACGCCCACTAGGCCCCTCAATAAAGGTGGAAGCTTATTGTAAGCATTCAAGCACTTGAAATCATTCATCTCTATTTACTCTGTTTTATATTCATTTTAGGCACAATTTTTCCGTATAAAAAATCTCGTAAGCAAAATCACAGTAACTTGTTATATTGTCGATTTTAAAATCAACGTTACACCTCCTTAACTTGAAGGAGGATTTTTGCATATGTATTTTCATACCCGTCAACTACCATCTCATCCAGCATATATTCCTCATATGCATTTTCTCCTATTTGCATTCCATTCTTTTCAATGAACTCAATGATTCTGCGGTAAGCCTCTTCAGTGTTTCCACCTATTTCATAACCAACAGCATACAGGCCTTTTGGCCGTATATGATAATTTATTTTCTCTATCCCATCTTTTACTTTTATATAAAAGTAACTGTAATTGTAAAAGTCTTTTTCTAATATTTGTTCCCGTGCAAAGATTCCGCCTATCGGATATCCTTCATCTAACTCATACTGTTGAACTTCATGAATGAGTTCTGAAATGGCAGCCACATATTTTCGTTCTGGTAAGTTTAATGTTTTTCGGCTTAACATGAATTTTTCTTCATTTAAATATTCAAAAGAAATCGAGGAAAAATCAGTCTCAAGTGCTTGTTCAGTAAGCGCCACTTTTGTATGTAAGATCGTTTGCAATTGCTTAAGCTCATTTATTTTTTTATCAATCTCAATAGACTTTTCTTTTAGAACATGCAATATTTTGTCTGGTGTTTTGTCTTTTATTAGACGCTTTATTTCTTTTAAAGGAACGCCAAGCTCTTTAAATAGACTGATGACTTGAAAAATCTCAAATTGATGATAGGAATAATACCTATACCCATTTTCTTTTTTTATTTCCGGAGAGAATAGACCAATCTCGTCATAATGAAATAAGGTTTGTTTTTTTACACGACAGAGCTTCGAAAACTCACCTGTTGTGAAATACTTCCTCACATCTTCGCTCATAAAAACCTCCTTGACTATACGGTAACCATATACCTTATGATTTGATTGTACTTGAAAAGAGCTTCAATCTACAAAGAAAAGGATAGGATATGTAACAAGGGTTTCAATTTAGTAAAGGGGACTTCAAGTGAAAAAATCAATAAATGATCAAAAAACGATATTCATTATACTATTAAGCAACATCTTCGTAGCATTTCTTGGTATCGGTTTAATTATCCCAGTTATGCCTTCTTTTATGAAAATCATGCATTTATCTGGCAGCACTATGGGTTATCTTGTTGCGGCTTTCGCCATTTCTCAGTTAATTACTTCACCTTTTGCGGGAAGGTGGGTTGACCGTTTCGGGAGAAAAAAAATGATTGTTCTCGGGTTGCTTATTTTCAGTTTATCAGAGTTGATTTTCGGATTAGGGACTCATGTTTCAATATTTTATTTTTCGAGGATACTGGGTGGCATAAGCGCTGCTTTTATCATGCCCGCGGTAACAGCATATGTAGCTGATATTACAACCGTAAAGGAAAGATCAAAGGCTATGGGATATGTTTCGGCTGCAATTAGCACCGGCTTTATTATTGGACCAGGTGCGGGAGGGTTTATTGCCGGCTTTGGCATCCGCATGCCGTTTTTCTTCGCTTCCGCCATAGCATTAATAGCAGCTGTATCTTCCGTTTTTATACTAAAAGAGTCATTGTCAAAAGAAGAACGCCATCAGCTCTCGTCTCATACAAAGGAATCAAATTTTTTAAAAGACTTGAAGAGGTCCATTCATCCAGTCTATTTTATTGCATTTATTATCGTCTTTGTAATGGCTTTCGGTTTATCAGCTTATGAAACGGTATTCAGCTTGTTTTCTGATCATAAATTTGGCTTCACGCCAAAAGATATCGCAACCATTATTACGATAAGTTCCATTGTTGCGGTAGTTATTCAAGTTTTACTATTCGGGAAATTGGTCAACAAACTTGGAGAGAAAAGAATGATTCAGCTTTGCTTAATAGTCGGTGCGATCTTAGCTTTCGTGTCTACTGTTATGTCAGGATTTATAACTGTTTTGCTTGTAACTTGTTTTATTTTTCTGGCGTTCGATTTGCTACGCCCGGCCTTAACTACTCATTTATCCAATATGGCCGGTAACCAGCAGGGGTTCGTAGCAGGCATGAACTCCACATACACCAGCCTGGGAAATATATTTGGTCCTGCTCTAGGCGGTATACTATTTGATCTTAACATTCATTATCCTTTCCTTTTTGCAGGTTTCGTTATGATTGTCGGTCTTGGTCTTACAATGGTTTGGAAAGAAAAATGGAATGATGTTTCAACCTCGAATTAACTCTACTCTCTATAAAATCAAATTTTGACATTTGAATAGCAGGGAATGCCTCTGATTAGGCACAAGAAGGAAAGGTTCTTTATTTGATCGGCTACATGTTCCTTGAGGTGAATATAGTTTATGCTGAGTATTATCAAACTGTCAGCAATATTAGGATTTCATCTGCCATCACCCTAAACAGAAGCCAGATTTTATTGATACCTTTCCTCTTGATTCTTCCTATATTTCTCGGAAGCATGTCCATATGGCATGCTTTTCAGTTAGCCTGAAGTATAACAAGGTTATTTATTATCATCCCTTGAAAATATATTATCCTTTTCGGAATAAGAAAATAAGGAGAATGTAGTATGAGTATAAAAATAAAAGCAGTTACTGACGATAATCGTGCTGCAATTCTTGCTCTACATGTCAGCGAGAATCAAATATCATATATTGAATCAACAAAAGCATGTTTAGAGGATGCAAAAGAATGTCACTATTATAAACCTGTCGGGCTTTACTATGAAGGAGATCTAGTCGGTTTTGCAATGTATGGATTGTTTCCTGAATATGATGAAGATAATAAAAATGGAAGAGTCTGGCTTGATCGATTCTTTATTGACGAACACTATCAGGGAAAAGGATTAGGAAAGAAAATGCTTAAAGCTCTCATTCAACACCTTGCTGAGTTATATAAATGTAAGAGGATTTATTTAAGTATATTTGAAAATAATATTCATGCTCTTCGCCTTTATCAAAGGTTTGGTTTTCAATTTAATGGTGAATTCGATTTTAATGGCGAAAAAGTAATGGTAAAAGAGCTATAGGTTCTTAAATGGTTTCCAAACCCCCGCTGCAACGGTGGATATAGAAATGCGGACGAGTTCATTCTTAGGCCTCGTCGTGGGAACAATGGCGGTTTTAATGGAAACAACGGTTTCAATGGAGGCAACAATGTAGAAACGGTTGTTTCTCCTACTCAAAATGTTGTTAATACAACAACCAATCAACGTACGGTTAGACGTGGTCATCCAACTCATATTGTGAATGTGAACAGAAATATGACGAGAGTAGAAAATTACTATCCAGTGACACAATCTATAGAGAACGAAAACATCGTTAAGGCTCTACGTTTATGAATTAACATGCTTCTTTCATCTCTTATTCCTAAATTGGAGTAACCCCGGCAGATTAACAAAAGATTGGCCGGAAACAACACATTTTTTGAAACAGATCAAAATCAAAAAGATAAGTATAATGCAACAGCTAAAAAAACAGTAATACCGCTTAGACTAAAAAATCATTTTACAATCAATTAAACTATCATCACTATCGAATGAGCTCGATCAGCATATCATGTATTATCCTCTTTTAAGGAAGGTGATGTTATGCGGTCATTTCCATTAATAGTGGTGCTATTCATCCTGTTAATCATCGTTGGGACTTCTTTCTTCGGTGGCTATTAAGAACTCACCTTACCCCATATCCAACAGACGCCATAAGAAATCTTTATGGCGTTTGTTTTGTTATGTGATTAACTCACCATATGCTGACAAAGTTTCTTAACCAGTGAGTGAAAAATTAGACCATTTTTCACAAAACTTCATCTATTTACCTGCCCATGAGCTTTTTTAAATTATCCACAGTGTTTACCTTAATACAATTCACTATTGATTTAGAAGCCATTTTATACGCTCAGCTTGTTTTTCCTAATTCAGAATATATGCCTCCTTCAAAGCTAAGGGCTGCTCCTGCTAGAAATGCTAATAAAAGAGAAATAACGCATTACATGATTCTCCTTTTTCTCAAAATATTGATAAGAACTATGCAAATATAAGTCCTACCGTAACTATAGTGTCAAGTACCCTTCATTTTGTGTGAGGAAGTGTTCTTTCCTTTATGAACTATAGTTGATAGGAAGAAAAAAAATAGAATATATATTTCCACGGTAAGATGAATTGAGTCTTAGAATATAAAAGACCGCAAAGCTATCTTAAATAAGCTTTGCGGTCTTTGGGTCTCTTTTTTGCTTAATATAAGTCAATGGTTCCAGCGGAATCCACTGCACATACATCCACTGATTTTTTATTTTGATAAAGGTTTCCTCTACTCTATCGTGTGAGATGAACTCAAGGTATGCCACGTAACCATGAAGGTGGAGGAACCTGCATGTTTCAATCAGTTTTGGGGTAAAAGGCGTGTTGACGTTCCTCTGCTTTACTATTTAATATTCGGTAGCTAGACTTTCCAATATGAAGCGGAATATCCAATTTTTCTAAATTTGGCATTCCATTTTTTAAGAAAAGCTCTTTATCTTGATATCTCTGTAAAACTTCTCCCACAATCCACTCTTGATCGCCCAAAGTGGAAATACTGTGTACTTTACACTCATAAGCAAAATACGCATCAGTTAAAATCGGTATCTCAGCTTTTAGCCCTTCTTCATATTGAATATTAAATTCTTCAAACTTATTGATATCTCTACCACTATGGGTGCCTAATGCTTGGATTAATTCCGAATATCTTCCTGGAAGAAAATTCACACCGAAAACACCACTTTTCTCAATCATTTTGTAAGTATATGTCTCTTTGTTTACTGATATCCCATACATCCCAGGAGAAGATCCGATATACGTATGCCAACCGGAAGCCATTGCGTTTTTTTCACCTTCATATTGAGCCGTAACGACAGCTACCATTCCAGGGTAGGCGTACCAAATAGGTTCATCTATCGGTGCTCTCATCTTCATCGCTCCTTTTGTTTAAGATTCATTTTTTATTAGAACTTGAGAGGCTCGCATCTAAATCGTCAGGTACTTCTTCAAATGGACCATTCGTTTTAGATGCAGACCAGTTTAATAAATGGGCTCC
Organism: Bacillus sp. LR_5; assembly: GCF_042709275.1. Taxonomy (NCBI): domain Bacteria; kingdom Bacillati; phylum Bacillota; class Bacilli; order Caryophanales; family Bacillaceae; genus Bacillus; species Bacillus sp. LR_5. Next base: position 9,587 of record NZ_JAVAXX010000040.1, read on the forward strand.
CGGCAGATTGGTTTCGACTTGCCATTGCGGCATGAGTAACCGAAGCGTCTTATCTTCTGCCATCTTATACATCCTTCCTTTCAAATATTCATAAGAAGATGCACAAATCATAAACCCTATAGCAACTATAGGGTCAAGGGTTAGTTATTTTTTTAGCACTCTTAATTCTGTGAGGAAGTTTTCTTCTCTTAATGAGTTAAAGTCGATTGGAAGAGAAACTTGATATACGTTTCCATCTGTTTGGATGCCATGAGACTCAATATATTGATAAAGTTTTTGATAATATTCATCATAATTTTTTGCAGACCAATCAAATGCGATACATACATATTCACCTGACGGGATCGTGTCTAACCTTATGTTTTTTTCTCCTATGTCTATCTTTTTTTCATTGCAAACAGTGGTATAAATACTGTTGCAATAAATGTCACGAGAATCCTTATAGGGCTTGAAATCATAAATGAATCCATAATAGTTATCTACTACATCTCCTATTTTTTCAATAACATCAGCCAGCTTTCTGTAATACAAATCCGATTGATCATGAGGATTAACTTGAGGCGTCTCTACTTTTAATATGGTTTGTTCATCTATATACCGAAAATAAACGAAACCTTCATCTTTTTTCCTGCATATGTCTAATTGTTCATTAAGCTGATTCCTTCTCCTATGAAGTAATTGACGAGCACGTTCGAGTTTTTCCATTTCTTGCACAATAACGCTTTCTTGCTCCTCAAGAAAGTGTTGTATATCTTCAGGGGTACAAGTATATGAGCCGAAACGCTTGATTTCTTCCAGAGGTGTTCTAATATATTTTAGATACTTGATAATATCTAAATAAAAGAACTGTTTCACATGGTAATATCGATAGCCATTCTCCTGATCTGTATAATAAGGCTTGAAAATTCCGATCCTATCATAATAGCGCAATGTTTGAATTGAGATGTTATTGAGACGGGCTGTTTCTCCAATTGTAAAATATTCCTTCATCAATCTCATCCTTTCTTCTAAGTTCTAAGAATTCTTTCTTCCACTATACACGGTTACCTTCAAAATCCTAACTGAACGAACTTGAGAAAAAACCTGTTTAAGAAAACCTGCCGAGGAGGAAATGAGTCTTCTTCCAGGAATGCTAGAAGGAAAGCTGGATGAAGGAATTATTTCTATGAACACAGCTATTGATGTCATTACTGAAGTAAAGAGCTGTGAAGACATCGTTAAGGAATTAATGGCTGACTTTATGAAGTAATATATTTAAGATTGATAGGCATAGATTATGCATATGGGTCATTCCTTCAGACGTTAAATATAATTGAACTTTTTAAAAAAAGCTTAATTCTTAAAAAGATTAAGCTTTTTCCCTTTACTATGTTCAAACCAGTTGCCATCTTACACTTTATAGATTCCATATAATGCGACACAATGCTCTTGTAGCACTTCAAGGTTTTATACCCTCTCCCTCGGGTCTATCGCTTACTTCGTTTTAGTTAACATGTAGCTTTGTTTTATCATATCGTATATGTCTTCATCTGGAACAGTTCCGTCAAGAATGATAGAATTCCAATGGTCTTTATTGAGATGAAATGCTGGAACTACCGAAGTGTATTTGTGTCTCCAGAAATCGAGAAAACCGGGTTCACACTTCACATTGATCCAAATATGATCATTTTTTTCAAATATCCACGCAAACACTTTTCTGTTTTTAGCGTGTCGCATTAATGTCCAATTCTTATCACGAAATGGATAATCTTCATATGCATCTTTAAAACTCAAACAATAATCAATTGCTTCCTCTCTATTTTTCATTGGTTGTCTCTCCTTCAACAGTTAACTGCCTAAGTTTTTTCTCTACTTTATTTAACCAAAAATGAATAAGTGAATAAAACAACCTTATTGGTCAATTTGCAAGATCAGCACTATCTAAATCATACCTCTATACTCTTTCCCGCGCATAAAAAAATTTTCCAACGCTAAATTGTTAGTTGCTTTTTTCAACGTTTTTGCTATGTTCCTACTCAAAGGGAGCATTGAACAAATAGAAGCTCTCGTTGGTTCTACTGACTATGTATTTTTCCCGGCGGTCCGTCAGCCTGTTCACCGTCATCAATCATCACGAGCTCCGATAAACATAAAACAAGCTGGCGGCAATAAGCACCAGCTTGAAAACTATTCTTATTGAATAAACTCCCCCAAGTAATGACCATTGCTCATTTTTTAAGTTGCAGATACTGGGATACAAACTAATTTGCCCTGACTTTTAATTGGATACTGTTGGACTTATAGACGATCTTCACTTTGTACTTGCTTGGTAAACCTACAGTCTCAATTGATGAAAATGATCCATGACGTTTATGATAGGTGATGATCGTGGATCCGTCTGCTGGTACATAATTGTTCGAAAAATGGAGTCGTAATGTTCCTTTCATTTTTGCCTTGCCCTTAATGTGAAGCAGGTCATTTTTCCCGCTGAGATTCAGCTCAAGTATACCCTTGGCAGATTGTTTATAGTCTCCTCCGATGATCAGTTTTCCTGACACATCTTCCTTCAGGGTGCCTCCGTTGTTTGAAACATCACCTCTTCCAAATGCTGTCTTCGAGTCGCCCTCAAGTGTCCCCTGATCAATCCGCGTACCGCCGGAATATGTATTGTTCCCCTCCAGCTTTAACGTGCCAGTCCCCTTTTTGGTCAGCTTTCCGGAGCCGGAGATATCGTTGCGCCAGCGATCCAATGCATGGAAGCTGCCTTTTGAAGAATCCATATTCACGGTAACGTCTTTGGCAAAAGCGCCATATCCATCGGCAGCCGAAAAGAGATTAAGCCGTCCCCATCCTTCAGCGTCATCAAGAACAGGATAGCCGGCAGGAAGACCGGTAGTAGCTAAAATCCAGCGGCGCTGCGTTTTATCAAGGTAAGGAAAACGGGTTTCCAGCAGGACTTCAGCTCCCTTAGGAACCACCATTGGTTTAGCAGTTGGATTGATTTGCCCAAATCCGTATGTCAATCGTTGAAAATATTGTTTTTTATTCATGTCATAATCGCTGAATCGGTCTTCAGCTGTACCAGTTTGTGTTAACAACTTACTGTGAGCTTCATCATAAGCAGCCTTTTTCAAACGATTATTGGCTGGATCAGATAAAATAGCAGCCGCCAAGCCAGTTGCCATGACACGTCCTCCCATTACATCAAGCGGGGAATGCATACCGGCAACAATGCGGTTATTGCCGAGTTCCGAAGCTCGGGTAAGGAGTTCCTGGTAACGCTCCGGTACGGCATAAGCCATAGCAAAAGCGCTGAGATATGCGGCATTCGTATGCCCACTGGGAAAACCTCCGTCTTTGTCTGGATCAGGATTGATAGCAGGAACAAGGGTCGGAACAAGAATAGAATTGCTTTCCCAGCGAAACGGGCGGGGATAATGAAAGTATCCCTTAGCCGGGTTCGTTGAAGAATAAGGGCCGCGTAACGTATTGACCAAACTCACGACGCTGCCGAGACTGGAACTCGTGCTGCCAGAATTGGTTCCTTCATCATGATATTTTTTGATCGTGGCATCTGCCGGAATACTGTTAATCGTTGTTGTCGCCTCCGCCTTCATTCGATATACATCAGTAAGCGGACCAAGACCGTCAATCACACTGTAGCTCTGATTCCTGCGATCATCAAAATATGCGGCATTTTCCTCACTGAAAGTACGGCGTTCTGCAATGTCTACAACTTTTTGAATGTTGGCATCCAATACGCTGCTGTTCAGTTTGGCTCCGCTATCCCAGGTATTTCCGGGCGTCCAAAGCTTATTAAATTCGGAAAGCACCCCGATTGCAGGATTAGAATTCACTGTAGTATTAGCAGAGCTGTTATTTTTGTAATGATCTACGAAGTATCCTGAAGCAGGGGGCGGCGTCGGAGTTACTGTTTTTGCTTTCGCTGTTGTGCTCGCATAACATACACTCACAGAACTTTGAAATAATATCAGAGAAAATAAAGCCACTACTAAATGCTTCTTCATCCTTAGTAATTTCATTTTTTCATCATACTCTCCCTTACTCTTAATCGATCTCTCCAAAACACTTTTTCCCACCCGTCAAGTTATTATTGATCGTATCTTAACTTTGTTAATGAAATAGCGCTGTTTTATTAATGTTTTGTTTATTTTATCTAGGCGCCATTGATATAGAAGTTGCCCTCGGGCTGAGAGAAAGGAAAGGAAGAAAATTAAAGAGGGCAAAAAAGCTGCTGACGAGGAGTCAGCAGCTAACACAGGGCTATCTAAGTATTCAATCTACTTAAAGGCTAGGCGTGTTTCCCAAAATGACCGTTTGTGTAAAAGAAATACCATACTTCATGGCCATGTTACTCCTCAATTAATGCGCCATCATCTCATGGGCAATATCGTGGCCGTCCATTTCTGACGGGTAGTAGGTAGGCCAGTTTTTAACTTCATCGAGTAAAGCTTTACGGTCATCACCCCAATACAGATGGTAATGACTGGATTTAGTCGGATAGATACTATGATCACTAAACTGAATATACTGAGGAAGTCCTTCAGCTTTTTTAGCTAGTTTGAATATGTATCTTACCCCTCTATTACCCGCATCATATGTTAGAATTTCGTACCCATCATACGTATACTTACCAGAATATTCTTTTCCATTTTTGAAGAACGTTACAGTATCTTGTTTGATTAAGATACGGTCAACATCTGTTTTATACCCTTTTTTATAGTACTCTTTATATTCTTCAGCTGTCTTGTCACCTTCATGTTCTGATTTATATGAAAATACTTCGTCAAGAGTACCATCTTGCAGGTATGGATATACAGATTGCCAGTCTCCCTCCCAATCAGAAAGTGACCGATCCTTTACTTGACTGTCTTTAAAATAGCCTTCATAAATTTTTTCTGTTTCTTCATCATGTGCATGACTATGATCGTGATCATGATTATGAGATTCTGATGTTTGTTCTTGCGTTTTAGAAGAGTCTTCTTCAACTGCTGAGGATGATGCTGTTTTATTAGACTCACCTTTAGATGAACCTGAAGTCTGACATCCTGCCAATACTAGTAATGAACCAATCGCTAATATCCCTAACCTCTTTGCAAATAAAATTTTCATTATAACACTCCTTTTCCCCAAAACGAAATAATTACGATTTGTATTATACATCTATCTTGTGCAAAGATCAAAGAGAAAATGCTCCTAATATCACTGAATGGTTGCTGGCAGCGGAAATCAGTTATTCTTTTAATATGCGAAAGTCTACGATATTTCCATATCGATCCGCTTCAATGTGGCAGCATCCTTCAAGCAGCTGCTTTAATTTTCCTCGTCCGCGTTGTACCCTTGATTTTGCTCCCGAGTAAGAAATGCCGAGCTTTTCACTTAACTCTTTTTGTGATAACCCTTGAAATTCAGTCAGTTCGAGCGCCTCTCGATACTTTTCCGGCAACCGTTTGATGGTCGAGCGAATACACACAGCTGCTTCCTTGGTAAAGTTTTCCTCCTCTGCATTGTCAGTGAAATGTAGATGATCAGGCAATATTTCGCTTTGTTTTTTTGTGCGGTAAAAATCAATAATTGTATTTCTAGTAATCTGATAGATCCAGCTATGGATCTTTTGTTCATCGATCAGATTTGGGAGATGGACTTGTATTTTCATAAATACGATTTGCAAGATGTCATCAACCATAGATTGATCGTTAACCCTATGCGAAATAAATGTTTTTAACGGCTGGTGAAATCTATCCCATAGATCCTCTATATTCATTTGAAAAAACCTCCTATATTTTTGCGTCTGCTTTACGTTTGCTTCGTCTTTGTAATCGTAACAGAGAGTGGAACAATTGTTGAATCAATTGCATTGCAGCTGTTGCAAAAATAATGATAAAGGAGAGATTTGTTGTGGAGTATACCTATTTAGGAAGAACAGGATTGCGGGTGAGCCGTTTATGTTTAGGCACGATGAATTTTGGGGTCGATACAGATGAAAAGACCGCATTCCGTATCATGGATGAAGCGCTCGATAACGGCATTCAATTCTTTGATACTGCCAATATTTATGGCTGGGGCGAAAACGCGGGATTGACAGAGAGCATCATTGGAAAATGGTTTGCACAAGGAGGACAGCGCCGCGAGAAAGTCGTTCTGGCGACAAAAGTATATGAACCGATTTCTGATCCGAATGACGGACCAAATGATATGAGAGGCTTGTCTCTATACAAAATCAGACGCCATCTGGAAGGATCACTGAAGCGGCTTCAGACAGACCATATAGAATTGTACCAAATGCATCATATCGATAGGCGGACACCTTGGGATGAAGTATGGGAAGCTTTTGAGACTCAGGTTCGTTCAGGCAAAGTAGACTATATTGGATCCAGCAACTTTGCAGGCTGGCATTTAGTTAAAGCGCAAGCTGAAGCTGAAAAACGGCGATTCATGGGACTTGTCACTGAACAGCACAAGTATAGCTTATTAGAGCGAACAGCTGAGATGGAAGTGCTGCCGGCTGCACGGGATCTTGGTTTAGGGGTAGTGGCATGGAGCCCCCTTGCAGGAGGACTTCTTGGCGGGAAGGCACTGAAAAGCAATGCCGGAACTCGTACAGCAAAAAGAGCAGATTTAATCGAAAAGCACCGTTTACAGCTCGAGAAATTTTCAGCTTTATGCAAGGAACTAGGAGAAAAAGAAGCAAACGTGGCTTTGGCATGGGTGCTGGCAAATCCAGTTTTAACTGCGCCGATCATCGGACCAAGAACGGTTGAGCAGCTGCGTGATACGATAAAAGCCGTTGAAATCAGTCTGGATGAAGAAATTCTCTACATGTTGAATGCTATCTTTCCCGGACCTGGAGGAGAGACACCTGAGGCATACGCCTGGTGATACTTTCATTATCAATACTGACATTTTTCTAAAACCTTTATGCTGAACAATCATATATAGGAAAGACAAGAGCTTGTTTGTCTCTTGTCTTTTCCAAATCATGCGGAGAATTCTGGCTAATCATCGACAAGAAACGCTGCCGCTTTATTCACTAAATGCTTATTTGATTACGAAATGACCGTACTCTTTTGATTGAACATGAATCGGTCCATTTAGATTGTAGTTGTTCTCCTTGGCGATAGAGCGAAGCACGTCCACACGGGCAACTGATTCTCTCCACTCATCACGGGTGTCAGGATCTGCTGGATTCATCAGATCGTCATATCGTACATCCAGGAATTTATTTAACCATTTCTTCTCATCTATTCCGTCTTTAGGTGAGCCGCCCGCTTTTTTGTTGGTGCGTTTGATCAAGGCATAAAAGGAGTCGGGGTCATCACCATCGCCATGCTGAATAACTGTATCGTACATCACAGCTCTTGCCAATGCCGTTTTCAGTCCGGCTTGGTCTGATCGCTTCATGGCAGGCTGATAATACAAGCGGTCATTTACCTCGTCTTGAGCAGCACGTAAATCTTTATCCTTTCCAAGCGAATGCCAGGCAGAAGCGAATCCTTTGAGATTGCTGATGTCATCGCTTTCTTCTTTGGCCAGACGGCGCAATTCAGGCAGGTACTTTTTCAGTTTGTTATTCGGTACTGCCTTTGTGTATACTTCTACTACTTCCAATGCATCTCCGGTAGCCGTAGTAAAGCCTGCCCGGCCGCATGTATAGCCTCTTCCATCATCCAATGGCTCCACATATCCGTATTGGATTTCTGTCGTGCCGTTTTCAAAAATGCTGGTCAGCTGCTCTGCCCGGCGCTTTTGATCCTTATTCAGTCCCGCCGCAAAAACCGTTTCGCTCATCATCAGGGTAAAAAACACGGTGAAAACAAGTGATGAAATCACTGCCTTCTTCCAGAAATCCGCTTTTTTATTCAAACTGATTTTCATTCTATTACCCCTTCTACATATTGTAAATACAGACTCAGTATACATGAAGGGGCTGCCCTATTGTTGAAAATACATTATTTTGTCAATATTTTGAATCTAAAGTAATATAGCTTGAATCTTACTCTTTTCATTGCCAATCAGCCTTAGCCCCTCTCACTGAGAAGGTCCCTTGATTTTCATACTGCTTCAACTTTAATTAACAAGATGCCATAAGGCTTTAATCTATTTTATAATGGAAATGATCATCGAAAATCGTTAGGGAGGTGATGTAAATGGCAAGCAAGATGAGAATGCCAGATTCCGCAACGTCCCATGCAAAGCCTATTATTGGGAAGGCGATACTTTGCATGGGGTAGACTTTCTAAAAGATCGCCCAAGTAAGCTTTTCTGATATAGTGGCTTTGCACCTTATTTGGCATAAAAAAATAAGGAGCTGGCAGAAATGGCATATGTAAAAGCAACCGCTATTTTACCTGAAAAGCTGATATCGGAAATTCAAAAGTATGTTCAAGGAAAAACAATATATATCCCTAAACCTGAACCCTCTCATCAAAAATGGGGTGCGTGTTCAGGAACAAGAAAGCTGATTGATGACAGAAACGCTTCTATTAAAAAAGCATTTAAAAACGGCAAAACAATTAATCAATTATCTGATGAATATCACCTCTCTAATGAAACAATAAAAAAAATTGTCTACTCTAAATAAACAAAACGGAAGCACTGATGAAATGTAATCAGTGCTTTTTATATGGCGAGTTTGTTTCTTAGTTATTTCCTGCATATGATACCATTGGCCAATTGTGTAAAGTGAATAGAGATGAGAAGAAAGGAAGGTTTTACAAATGAGTATACTAAAAAACGGAACATTGCAAGCACCTGGCGCGAACATCCACTATCAGGTGCGTGGCACAGGTCCAATCATTCTTTTGGTCCACGGCGGAGGCGGTGATGCCGACAAGTTCCATCATGTTGCCGACCATCTGGCTAACTGGTACACGGTTGTTACTTACGATCGCCGCGGCCATTCCCGCAGCAATCTCACCAATCAGATTGAGGATTACCGTGTGGAAACACACAGTGACGATGCTCACCGTCTTCTAGCCAAAATCACCGATAAGCCGGCATACGTATTTGGAAGCAGCTCCGGGGCTGTTATCGGGCTTGATCTGTGCATACGCCATCCCGAACAAGTACATGTCATGATCCCCCATGAACCAATCTTATTGCAGCTTCTACATGGAAATGAGCTGAAACAAGCCGAGCAATTCATGGAAGACCTTAAGAAAAATCATCGAAGTGAGGTCATTAAGTTAATATCAAGATTAGAGACAGACGAACAATCAAAGGCTGTGCTGACAAAGCGGCTTCTCGGCAATTCAACGTATTTCACTGAGTATGAAATTCAAGGAATTCTCAACTATACATTAGATATCGAAGCATTAAAAACTATGTTTACTTCACCGATGAAGGTACTCCCAGCTGGCGGAAGTGCTTCACGGGAGCTTTTTCCTTATCGTTGCGCGAACGCCCTAGCGGAACAATTGGAAACAGAATTGGTTGAATTCCCCGGAAATCATACGGGGTACACAATGCATCATAAAGGATTTGCTGAGAGGTTACACGACATGTTAGAAAAGAATATAAACATACGAGTTAAGGATTGATTAAAATTAGATTTTTATAATAGGATCAGGTAAAACTAACTATGGTTAGAGAAGATTTCACGAAGCGCAAATAGAATTTTTTACTAATGAGAACGAGCATGTGAGGTGTCCAAATTTGAATTTTGATATTAAGAATGTAACCAAAGTGATATTAGGGATTTCATCGAAAAATAAGTTCGTACATTAAGTTCTCCTATTGATTCTTTCCTATCTTAATTCCGTATTTTATACCATTAAATACAACTCTAAAGTGGCTGGTTATTTTGTCCTCAACAATAACCAGTGTCTAACATCATAAATCTCTTTTGAAAATCACCACAAATGCAGGTGTGGAAGACGTAATAATAGCAATAATAGCAAAAACCATACCAACTATTGTTGGTATGGTTTCTCTCAGATAGGCCCTGTAGAAGAGACTCAATTGTACGGAGTATACAGCTAATTGCATTTGTAACCGACAGGGCCGTCTGAACCTGTGTACACATATGTGTCAGAAACATATCCAATATTCACGACACCCCGAGAATCTTTCCACTGGATTTGATCCCAAATATTACTCGTTCCATACTTCCCTGTAACAGTCGTTCCATAAGCATAACAATAGTAAGGAACACGCGAGCCGCTTGGAATGGAAAGCATAATAGGATAATTTGTACCTGGACCGCTACGCATATTTACAGGGGCACCGCTGCTTGTTGAGACCGTAAAGTACTGAACGGCAAGTGCCTGACTGGAAAAAATGAATAATGATGCTATCATAACGGTTAACATACTCAGCATTTTCAGTTTTGTCAATGTCATCCCTCTTTCTTCAATTCCTTCATTTTAAAGCGATAGAACATATGCTACCAGCTGCATTTAGGAACAACCGGACCGTCTGAACCCGTGTAGACATATGTATCAGAGACAAACCCATAAACGACCTCTCCGCTGGCAAGCGTCCGCTCTGTGTAATTCCAAATATTACTTGTTCCATACTTTCCAGTTACAGTTGTACCGGTTTTGTAGCAAAAGATCGGGATACGGCTGCCGCTCGGAATAGTCGTTACAATCCCCCAACTTGTACCTGGGCCGCTGCGCATATTTACAGGCGCACCGCTGCTTGTTGAGACCGTATAATACTGAGCGGCAAGTGCATGGCTAGAAAAAATGAGCAATGATGCAACCATAACCGTAAGTGTACTTAGCATTTTTAGCTTATTCACCTTATACTCTCCCCCTTATAATACGTCTGCTTTCTTACATCCAGTAAAAGAAATTACCTTTCAGAAAACCACGCCCCTCCCCTTCCATATATTTATCAATGTACCATAAACTAGATCTTTAAAAAGTGGAATTACTCCTATGTTTTCGACAAAAAAAACGTGACATTTCGCATTTTCAGAATGTGCAAATATGACCTGTCCATTTTTAATAAGACAAGGCTTTTATACACTTTTTGTGATCATTTCATTAACCGGCGCAACAGAAGCTGTTTAGATAAACAGTTGTGTATAAGCGTTTTGTGTGCTTGATGAGAATAAAGCGACTTGTGATCATTCCGTATATGTCATTTTTAGCGGAGAAAAGTTCTTTCTGTATGCTACACCCTAATTTCGGGAAATGTAACATTGATTAAAGGAGGTTAAATCACTATGGATCATCAAACATTAGCTGCCCACGAGGCTGTAGACTTACATGAAATCGTTAACTTTAAAACACTTTGTATAGCGAAATCGAAGTTGATGCAGGGACTTGTATTTGACCAAGATCTTAAGGACTTGATGCAAAAAGATGTGCAGCAATCCATTCAAGACCTTACTGATTTACAAGCGGTTTATGAGCGTGCCCCATTTCAGGCCCCTGTCCCACAAAGCCGCCCAACGCCAATCATCAATTGAAAGGAAGGTAAGCACCTTTGAATCATGATCACTTAGACCCTATTAATTCGCTACATGTGCCTGAACTTGCAGACACTACATTTGCGATGGATTTTCTTATTCGAACAAAAGAAGGCGTGAGAAATACTGCTGTCGCTTTGACTGAAACCGCTTCACCAGATGTAAGAGCCTTGTTGCGGAAGCAGCTGATGCAAGGAATCGCGATGCACCAAGAGATTACGGAACTGATGATAAGCAAAAAATGGTTCCATCCGTATGAGCTGAGCGAACAGTATAAGCTGGATCAGCTCTCTGCAAAAAACTCGATCATGGTCGGCAACATGAACCTTTTTCCTGATGAAACAAATCGAAAAGGGATGTTTGACCGGACACCTGATGAACACTAACACTGGAGGTTTTACAGCATGAAGGCAGTAACGTATCAAGGCATTAAAAATGTTGTTGTCAAAGATGTGCCAGATCCAAAGATTGAAAAGTCAGATGACATGATTATAAAAGTCACCAGTACAGCCATTTGCGGATCAGATTTACATTTAATCCATGGATTGATTCCCAATCTGCATGAAGACTATGTCATCGGCCATGAACCAATGGGAATCGTTGAAGAAGTTGGGCCAGGGGTTACAAAGGTGAAAAAAGGTGACCGTGTCATTATTCCTTTTACGATCGCCTGCGGTGAATGCTTTTTTTGTAAAAACCAACTGGAAAGCCAATGTGATCAATCTAATGACAATGGAGAAATGGGTGCCTATTTCGGCTATTCAGGTCATACTGGCGGTTATCCAGGCGGGCAGGCTGAATATTTAAGAGTGCCATTTGCGAATTTTACCCATTTTAAAATTCCTGAAACTTGTGAGGAGCCCGATGAGAAATTAAGCGTGATTGCCGATGCCATGACTACCGGCTTTTGGAGTGTTGACAACGCCGGGGTAAAAGACGGTGATACAGTTATCGTTCTCGGTTGCGGCCCTGTCGGCCTGTTTGCCCAGAAGTTTTGTTGGCTAAAGGGCGCAAAACGCGTCATAGCAGTTGACTATGTAAACTATCGCTTACAGCATGCCAAACGAACCAACAAAGTCGAAATCGTTAATTTTGAAGACCATGAAAATACAGGGAGTTACTTGAAGGAAATCACCAAAGGCGGAGCAGATGTTGTCATTGACGCTGTTGGGATGGATGGGAAAATGAGCGACCTCGAGTTCCTTGCCAGCGGATTAAAGCTTCATGGCGGAACGATGAGTGCATTGGTCATTGCTTCCCAAGCCGTTCGCAAAGGAGGAACCATACAAATTACAGGAGTGTATGGCGGCAGATATAACGGTTTTCCGTTAGGTGATATCATGCAGCGAAACATCAATATACGCTCTGGACAGGCTCCGGTGATCCACTACATGCCATACATGTTTGAATTAGTGTCGACGGGTAAAATTGATCCTGGAGATGTTGTAAGCCATGTCCTGCCGCTTAGTGAAGCCAAGCATGGTTATGACATTTTTGATTCAAAAATGGATGATTGTATAAAAGTTGTGTTAAAACCTTAAAAACGGAGGTGACAGAAATGGAATACGCCTTACATGAAGTGCTTGAGGTCCAAGAAATGACTGCATTTAAGACACTTTGTTTAACAAAATCCAAAACAATGAAGGCGCTGGTATCTGATCCGAAGCTTAAAGAAATCATGCAGCAAGACGTTGACACCACCACACGGCAGCTACAGGAATTTGCCTCTATTTTATCTAATGCAAAGCATGAATGAGGAGATGAATGATTAATGAATCCTATCATTGAATATCTGACCGGCATGAATGTTTTAACAGACCAAATCATTGCCATGGACTTATTAATTGCAGCAAAAAACGGAGTCAGAAATTATGCGATGGCCGCAACGGAAGCTGGAACGCCTGAAGTGAAAGAGATCCTTACCCGGCATTTAGAGGAAGCCCTCGATATGCACGAACAAATCTCAAGCTATATGATGGAAAAGGGCTGGTACCATCCTTGGAACACAGACGAACAAGTCAAGCTGAATTTACAAAATATCGAAACCGCGATTCAGTTGCCAACCCTTTAACATACCATTGATTTGCTGAGGAATAGTATTGATTGACCACAACTGTCCCTCAGCTTCTGTTTTTTAAAAGTTGAATCGCCATGAGCCCGATTCAATTCCAAAAACAGCTGAGATTGCAGGAAGCCAGACGCCTGTTATTCATGAAGTCAACAGATGCCGCAGATGCTGCATTCCTGGTCGGCTATGAAAGCCCATCACAATTCAGCCGTGAATACTCCCGCATGTTTGGTTTTCTGCCTAAAGAAGATATCAAACGGCTGAGGGGAAAATCTGACTAAATGAACAACGGGGATCTATATTTTTTATAAACTATACTAACTGTTTTTTTGATAGCTAAAGTAAACGTTCACTTAACGTCAAATATAAAAGCTGGTTTCCTTCTCATCAATAAACAATAAAATAGGCTGAAGGGAATTATCATTTTTAAAAATCACCTTCAGCCTTAAACCATTTGTTTTTATGACTGTTCCTCTTCATTTGGATAAAGGACAAACTCATATTGATCCCCCTTTATCTGGTCCTTATAGAATTCAATCTTACGGTTTAATACTTGCAGGTTTTGCTGTAAAGCTTGAATTTCTATTTCTACCATGTGCTTACGCTTTTCAAGTAAATGCATTCTCTCATGAATCGTTTCCTCACCCATTGCTCGCCCATGCTGTATATTGTTTTAGCTCTGTCATCGTCATTCTTGAATCTTTCAAATGGAGCAAAAACCGCACCCAGCCGATATCATGATCCGTAAATTCCCGTATATTATTCTCATTTCGATGAGGATTCAGGAGCTCTTCCTTTTCATAATACCTTAGGGTACTTGTTGTCACACTGATGATGTTTGCAAATTCTCCAATCGAATAAGGAATGTAACCACCTCTTTCGGTATCCATTTCTTGTCGGAGAAACAAGTTCGAAACAAAATCCTTATTTTTAACCTGCCCCCTCGGACACAAAGAATGCTATCTTGCGTCACTTATCCGTGAAGACTTTCCGTTTTAGGCCTGCTTTTGAGTTTAGCCTCATTTTCACGCAATTTCCCATCATAATCGTCAATTTTTGTATCTAATCTTTTAATTGTTTCATCAATTTCTTTCCGCTTCTCTATGAGCCGCTGTCTTTCATCAGCCAAGATATTTTTGCGAGCTTTTACCGTACGATCTCCTTCAGTAAATAACGTTGTATATTCAATTAACGCTTCTATCGATAGTCCTGCATTTCGCATGCATTTAATGAATTCAATCCATTTGATATCTTCTTCATCATAATCGCGAATACCGCTTTCTTTTCGTTTTACCGGCGGGATCAATCCTACACGTTCGTAATATCTGAGTGTTGCAGCTGTTAGGCCAAACTGCTTTGCCACCTGCGCAATATTCATACTCTTCACCTCTCTGTCCTCGTCCTGCATGTTTTGAAGGTAACACTTAAAGTTAACTTTAAGTCAAGCAGAAACAAGTTTTAGCTGCTGAAATCTTTTTTTAAAGATGTTCTGTTCGGTGACATTTGGGCAAGAGAGGAAGAACTGTCTCCGCGGGATCGCAGCATGATTACAGTTTCTGCGTTAATTGCTGGAGGAAGCTTCGAACAATTGACTCCGCATCTTCAAAAAGCGAAGGAAAACGGATTAACAAAAGAGGAAATTGCAGAAATCATCACTCACCTCTCGTTTTATGCCGGATGGCCCAAAGCTTGGTCAGCATTTCATATCGCAAAAGACATCTTTAAAAATGAAAAGAAAACAGGTCAATACATGACATCTGATCAATTAAGCAATAGCACAATCTTTCCGATAGGTGAAAAAGTTGAAGCGAACTTTACCGGGGATGCATATTTAAAATGATATTTACCGATGAGACGCCTCTCAATGCTTCAATCGGGAATGTCACCTTTGCTCCGGGGGCTCGCAATTACTGGCATTCTCATAAAATTGGGCAAGTTTTGTTAGTGACAGGCGGTGAAGGCTGGTATCAAGAAGAAGGAAAACCAGCTCAATTACTCAAAACCGGAGATGTCATAAATATTCTGCCCCATGTAACACATTGGCACGGTGCGGCGAAAGACAGTTGGTTTGTGCACTTAGCCATTACGCCGGGGGCAACGGATTGGTTAGAGCCTGTTCATGATGACCTGTACCATACCTTATAAAAAATGTACGCCTCGGATCAATTGATTCGGTGCGATTTTACTATAAGGGTTCAACCAAGCCGATCATATGAGATTCATTTTAAGATGAGATTTTTTCAAAAAACCCTTGCCTTAAAGCGGACTTTAAGGTTTATCGTTATGTTGAAGACACGATAAAACATAAATAAGTGCATGTTTTTATTTACAGCACTTATGATGAAGAAAGGATAGGTTCATATGTGTAATCAACATCATACCCGTGTATTAAGCATATCACATGCAAAAGCCAAATTTGAGCAAACGACGATTGAACGAAGAGAATTACGGCCGCATGATGTCTTAATTGATATTCAATTCAGCGGTATTTGCCATTCAGACATCCATAGTGCATTTGATGAATGGGGCGGGGGCATCTTCCCCATGGTACCCGGACATGAAATAGCCGGTGTCGTAACAGCCGTTGGAGCAGAAGTTACCAAGTTTGCTGTCGGGGACCGAGTTGGTGTCGGCTGTTTTGTTGACTCCTGTGGAGAATGCGAATACTGTCTCAGCGGTGAGGAACAGTTCTGCACAAAGGGTGTTGTTCAAACTTACAACTCATTAGACTACGATGGAAATCCGACGTATGGCGGGTACAGCCAAAAAATCGTTGTCACTGAGAGATTTGTTGTCCGAATTCCAGACAGTTTGGAAATGGATGTTGCCAGTCCGCTGTTGTGTGCAGGTATCACAACGTATTCCCCGCTGAAACACTGGAATGTTGGGCCTGGTAAAAAGGTTGCCATTGTAGGAGTTGGAGGTCTTGGACATTTGGCAATTCAATTTGCACATGCGATGGGTGCAGAGGTAACCGTCCTGAGCCGCTCCATGAATAAAAAAGAGGAAGCTCTGGAACTTGGGGCAGATCATTACTTTGCAACTAGCGACCCAGCTACATTCACTGCATTGGCCGGGCGGTTTGACGTGATCTTAAATACAGTATCCGCGAATCTTGATGTAGACGCCTATTTATCAATGCTTCGTATAGACGGAACACTTGTAAATGTCGGAGCACCTGCTGAGCAGGACACATACAGTGTGTTTTCTTTAATCATGGGACGCCGCAGCCTTGCAGGTTCTCTTGTCGGCGGAATTGCAGAAACTCAAGAGATGCTTGATTTCGCTGCTGAGCATGGCATCGCACCTAAAATCGAAGTCATCCGCGCTGACCAAGTGGACGAAGCATACGAACGTATCCTCCGAAGTGATGTCCGGTATCGATTTGTGATTGATATTTCCACATTGTAAGTCTAAAAAATTGGTTAGTCCTTAAATGGGCTGACCCGCTTTTATTTACTGGAAATTTACGAAAAACGATCTCCTTAAGCAAATGGTTTGAAGGCCGGTCAATCTTCCTGTTATTCTATGGGCATAAAGAGGTTATAGGAGGTTTTTGATATGAGCAAAAAAATTGCAGTTCTCGTTACAGACCAATTCGAAGATATCGAATATACAAGTCCGGTAAAAGCATACGAAGAAGCTGGCTACAGTGTCGTAGCTATCGATTTGGAAGCCGGCAAAGAAGTTACCGGTAAGCATGGCGAGAAAGTGAAGATCGAAAAAGCAATCTCAGATGTGGATGCTAATGAATTTGATGCACTTTTAATTCCTGGGGGATTCTCTCCAGATTTGCTTCGTGCAGATGATCGTCCGGGAGAATTTGCGAAAGCGTTTGTCGAAAATGAAAAGCCTGTTTTCGCTATTTGCCACGGTCCGCAAGTATTGATTGATACGGATCTTCTGAAAGGCAAAGATATCACAGGCTACCGCAGCATCCGCAAAGATTTAATCAATGCCGGCGCAAACTACAAAGATGCAGAAGTAGTCGTCAGCCACAACATTGTTACAAGCAGAACACCTGATGATTTGGAAGCATTTAACCGCGAATCATTAAATTTGTTGAAATAAACGAGAAGGCACAGACTGTTTAGGTCTGTGCCTTTTTTCAAGTTAAGACTATTTGTTTACATTCTGAAAGACAGCAGTCGCATCCCACACATTTAAGCCAAAATGACCTTCTGAGAATGCGGAATCATTTGCATCGATCACAAGACGGTCATCTAAATAGATTTTAAAGTGATCGCCTTGAGCTTCCGTTTTCAGATGATACTTTTTATTTACGTCTATCGGCGTTTTGTATTCGGCAATAACAGAAGCGACACCGTTCTCAAATTTAAAGAATTTCACTAGGTCATGCTTCGCATCCACGTTGGCAAGATAACCGTTTTTGGCATCTTTGTCAGAGCGGAACATAAGCGCTCCTGCTCCTCTTCCGTTTCCATCCTTAATGGTAATATCAGATTCATAGGTGAAGTCAGATCCGGATGCTGAAGACATGATAAAGGAATCGCCGTCCGATCTCCCTAGTTTCCCCTCAATTGTGTCGGCCCACGTGCCATTTACATTCGTCCAATCAGTCAAATTTGAGATAAAAGGTGACGTTCCCCACACCTTTTTTAAAGGATATATCGTTAAAGATTTTAGCTTTACACTGCCATTTGCAGCAAATAATTCAAGACCCTTGCTAGATCTATCCGGGAGAATGATATCGGTTATGACCTGCTGTCCGTCATTCCCAAATACTTCAACTGAAGAGCGGTCGACAAAAATGCGCATCTTTACCTTTCCATTTACCGGTTTCAGCGGAGCTGTTTGTTTTCCGGTGTTAAAGGTCGGATTAAAGTTGACGTTCCCCGACTCGCTCCGGTCAACGAACAGTTTGGCGTTCTTTCGATCATAGCCGACTTTTGTAAATTGATTTCTGCCTGTTCGGACTTTAAAACCAAATTCAGTTGCTGAACCTGGGGTCACTTGAAATTCTGCATGTAATTCATACGTATCTCCAGATAGGCCTGCTAACACATTTTGGCTTGCGGGCGATATGGTCTGATTCTTCCACCTCTTAGAGGTCCCGCGAATGGTTTGCAGCTCTTTTATTGGTGTTTGGACGACCCTCACTCCTCCAGTAAACGTTTTCAATTTCACCTCTCTTGGAATGGAGGTTGCACTTCTCCATGGGGATGTAGGAACATCATTCGCATATTGCCAATTGCTCATCCAGCCTAACCAAAGCCGCCGGCCGTCTGAGGATGGAATATCAGACCAGGATACAGCCGCATAAAAGTCTTTGCCGTAATCCGTCCAGAGAACTTTGTCTGAAGGATTTTCATTGTTAAAATGAGTTCCATCAAAGTCCCCTATGAAATATTGCATGCCTGATCCTCCCGAAACCGCTCCGTTTCCGACACTGACCTGCATCACCCATTTTTTTTGATTCGGATTGCCGTCTACCGGAAGCTCAAACAAATCCGGGCACTCCCATACTCCCCCATGACTTCCTTGCCCCTGTCCAAATTCACTTGCATACGTCCACTGCTTCAAATTTTTGGACGTATAAATGAGGATTCGGTCTCCGGCCGCAAGCACCATCACCCACTTGTTTTCTTTTTCATACCAAAAGACTTTTGGATCGCGAAAATCTTTTTTTCCCGGGTTTGGAATGACAGGGTTGCCAGCGTATTTCGTCCACGTTCTTCCTTTGTCATTGCTATAGGCGATACTCTGCACTTGATGGCCTTCTCGATCCTGTGTATAAATAGCCACTAGCGGCTTCTCTTTGCCTGTCTGAAAACCGCTTGTGTTATTCCTGTCTACAACTGCGCTTCCTGAAAAGATCGTGCCTTTGTCATCCGGAGCCAGCGCAACAGGAAGGTGCTTCCACGTAACCAAATCTTCGCTCACGGCATGCCCCCAATGCATGGGGCCCCACTGAAGCCCGTATGGATGGTATTGATAGAACAAGTGATATTCTCCAGCATAATATACCATCCCGTTTGGGTCATTCATCCAGTTTGCTTCCGGCGTGAAATGATATTGAGGACGATAATCCTCGTCATAGTAGCTTGAATCGGCTGCCTCAGCCGGAAATGCCATAGTCAACAGCAGGATGAACATGATCATGACTTGAATAAGTCTCTTTTTCATTTGTTCCTTCGCTCCTCTCTTCATGTTTGAACATTTACAAGAGAGACTGCTGCACAAGTTGATCCGTTTCTGGCAATTCTCCTCTGTTTCTCTGTTATCCGAATGATTGACTATATGATGGAGTGCTGCAGTTTCCCTCTTCTTTCTTACATCACACAGCTTATGCTAAGAATCCAGCCCAATATCCAAGAATCCCGATAATAAAGATCCCGCAAATAATGAGAAGAGGATTCACCCCTTTGCGCAGCATCCATGCCACCAATAACGTTAACCCTAGAGGCAGCGCACCCGGCATAATGCTGTCTAACACATTTTGTACGGTTTGAACATCCACTTTTCCACTTTCATCCTTAATCCTGGACACAACGATTGGAATGTTGATCGTGGTCCATTTGGAAACGAGAGCCCCCATTACAAATAACCCGAGAATCGAAGCACCCTCTGTAAGCTTTTGAATGCGATTCCCCGCTAAATCCTGCAGAATCTCCATTCCTTTCACATAGCCATACTTTAACCCGTAATATTT
The DNA here is from genome assembly GCF_042709275.1 of Bacillus sp. LR_5. Lineage (NCBI taxonomy): Bacteria > Bacillati > Bacillota > Bacilli > Caryophanales > Bacillaceae > Bacillus > Bacillus sp. LR_5. The sequence goes on from NZ_JAVAXX010000040.1 coordinate 29,747, forward strand.
TGTGCTTAATCTTATGGCGTTCAGCAAGAAAAAGAATAGCAAAGGGCCGGCAATGTTTCCTCCTAAAGCAAGGGATGCCCCTAACGCAGCTAAGACCGGACGAATCGTTCCCCAGAAAATCGGATCGCCTACACCCGCTATCGGGCCCATCAAACCGATTTTCATTCCGCTTATTGCTTTTCCATCAATTCCTTTATTGTTCGCCATTTCTTCTTCCATGGCTGCCGTCACGCCAAATATAGGCGCAGTCAGCCACGGATGTGTATTAAACCATTCCAAATGCCGCTGCAAGGCTTCGTTTCTTTTCGCTCCGGGTCCGTACAGTTTTTTGATCGCCGGAATCATGACATAGCAATATCCCATGGCCTGCACACGTTCGAAGTTAAAGGAGCCGAGCAAAAAATTCGAACGAATAAACATGCTGAAAATTTCTTTTTTCGTTAATCTTTTTTCTTTCTCCATTTTTTCATCCCCCCCTTATGGTTTAGGCATCAAGGTCATCATCATCGTCATCATAAACAGCCACATGGCCACTGTCTGATGCGGCGGCGACTGCTCCGTGCGCGTTATGTTTTTGCATCACCTGCTGGTATAAAAGCGCCAGACAGAGACCAAGTGCTCCAAACCCTACTAAGTTAAAATCGGTAAACGCTGCCAATAAGAAACCTATATAGAAAAATGGCTTTAAATAAGGAATATTCATCATATTGATTACCATGGCATATCCGACAACAACGATAATGCCTCCGCCTATTTGCAGCCCTTTTGTAATGACATCCGGGATATTGCCCAAGAACGCCTGAACAGCGCTGACACTGATCAATGCGACAATTAATGTCGGTATCATTACGCGCAGCGCTTGAAACACCATCGCGGTAATATGCATAATTTCAATTCCTTTTATATTCCCTTTTTTTGCGTATTGATCAGCGCGGTGAATGAAAAAGACAGTGATCGTCCGCACAAAAATAGTCAGCGCCTGCCCCGCAGCTGCCAAAGCAACAGCGACGGCGATGCCTTCGCCAATTCCCTGATCAGCGGTAATAACTAAAATGGTTGAGATGACAGAGGCAATCGCTGTATCAGGCGCCATGGCAAGGCCGACGTTCATCCAGCCCAGCGCCATCAGCTCTAGTGTGCCTCCGAGAATAATTCCTGTTTTTAAGTCCCCGAGGACCAAGCCAACTAGCGTGCAGGCCACAAGCGGCCGGTGTGTCTGCCCTTCATCCAATACACTTGCGATGCCGGTGATTGCTGCAATAATTAACAACAAAATAATTTGTAATGAAGACATATTCTCATCCCCTTGATTATTTTGTTACGTTCCGTAAAATCTGTACAAAATCCTCGCTGGCATCTGAAGGCAGCTGCCTCAATTCCAGTGTCACGCCCAAGTCACTTAATGCTTCAAACGCCTTTATATCTTGCTCTGTGACGCTGACTGATTTTGTGATTTGCCTGCGATGATTTTCAAAACGCATTCCCCCGACGTTTACGGTTTTGATCGGCACACCTGCTTCAATAAGAGATACAATATCGGACGGATTTTCAAACAAGAGCATTGCCGTTACTCCTTCATAGCGCGGACTATGAAACGCTTTTGCCATTTTTGAAACCGAAACGGCACTAGCCTTTACATTTGAAGGTGCAACAGAAAGGATCAACGTTTTTCTCATTTCGTCCTGTGCAACATCATCGGAGACAACGATAATTCGGTCTGCTGCATGGACTTTAATCCATCTTGTCAAGATTTGGCCGTGAATAAAGCGGTCATCAATTCTGGCTAACACAATGTTCATTACAATTCATCCTCTCTTGTTTCCTGATTGGCAGTTTTTACTTTTTCTAAATGTTCACTGCACACTTGAAAGCTTTGCTGGCTCATTGCTTTTAAGTTGTTCAGCAAATCTTTAAGTGTCAGATGTTCTCTCAGGCTTAATACCTCCAGCAGAATCGGCAGGTTTACACCGGCTGCCATATCCATTCTTTGATCCTCAGCAATGAAAGAAGCTGCCGCGTTATATGGCGTTCCTCCAAAAATATCGACTAAAAAAAGCACTTCATTTTCTTCCGGAATGTCCTTGAGCGCCTGACGATATTTTTCTTGCAGCGTTTGAATGCCTTCCCCTTTAAAAAACGGCACTGCAAGCAGGTTATTTTCTTCACCGAATATCATCCCTGAAGACTCTTTTAATGCTATGGGAAAATCTCCATGACCACTGATAATAACTGAAATCATATACATTGCTCCTTTCCTGTTTTGTACATCCATATATAATGCAAGGATCGTGCCAACAAAGTTGTGTTAAGCGTTTTCATTAAGTTTTCAGCCAATGATAGTCTGTTGTTGAAACACTTGGAATCAAAAAAATAAACCTGTATTAAAATGGCGTTCCATTTAATACAGGTTCACATTAAAAAACTGCTTTTAAAACAGCTGGCCATGCACTTCTTCAGCGAAGATGGCGGCTATAAATAATTTTTCATCATCACTTATGCGAAGTCCAAGCTTTTGTTCATATGGCGCTAATGTCCGCTCTGTCACATTCACCATTTCTTTCATCTGATCATTTATTTCTTCTTCCTCTGAGAAAGCAATCGGATTCTGCTTAATCACCCTTTCAAAGGCGAACGCCGTATGCATGATGACTTTGATCAAAACTGCATTATTGAATATGGCTCCCAGCTCATCCTGAACAGTTTGCAGCCACTCTAATAACATTTCGATAATATGGTGGGGGTTCAAGAAGACAAGGTACTTTTTTAAGCTATCCTCACAAAGCTCCCTGACAATGATATTTGCTTCGTTCAATCCATTGCTCAAGGGGATGCTGCCTTTGGTAATCGCCTGTTGAATCAGCTTCTCTCCCTCCCCTTCAATTAACACTTCTAAAGATACATGCGGAGCATTGATTTTAGGGTCTTTCGTTCCGACTGTCGCAAGGATCTCATACTCTTTTTCGATTTCTTTTATCCGGTTTGCCAATTTAATAGATGAAACGGTCAATATGTGAATCGGGGTATCGGAGGCTTTGTTTACGATCGTGGTCAGGATGTCTTCCAGCTTTTTGGCCGTTCCGCTGCCTGTCGTGCAGATGGAGACCAGTGCTTTCTTTTTGCCAGATGCTGCTGGCTGCCGCTCCCATAATTCAATAAAATCCTTCGTGACCGATTGATAGATCGCATGCAAATTCAAATCCAAATAATTCACCTTTCTGACAGCATCCAGCACCATTGAGGTCGTAACATTGCTGATTGTTTTGATAGCAATGCCTGTTTTTTCCTCCAGCTTGCTCTCCAGCATTGCAAGTGACCCCATGTCTACCAGCATTAAAACACCTTCGCCTTCGTCAACCTGTTTCATTTTTTCCGCTACGCATTCGATAATGTCCGAAGGTGAAACAGAAAGCGGCATATCAACTGCTGCAATTGGAGTGCTTCCTAACAGTTCTGTCGCAACTTCAACCATTGAACTCGCCGTGCTATTTCCATGTGCAGCCACGATAATACCGACCCTTTTGTTCTCTTTTAACGATTTAATGGAGTGAATCAGCATCGTTAAGTAGATGACCTCTATTTCCGGAATAGCCACTTTAAAATATTCCTGAATTTTATCTTTAAAAATCATCGCCACCCGATATTCTTTCACATGAGTATCACGGATTTCATCAGTCTCCTGTGTGTTTAAAACATCAATTTGCTTACCGCGCTTTAAAAATGCGTCAATATGCATACTCAAGAAATAAATAAATTTACGGTCAAATGTGCAATCCAGCTCATGTTCAGCTATTTCTTTTAACTGTTTGGTCATTTGAATCACGTCATCTTCAACGAATGTCAGCAGGCTGTCCTTTTGAAACGCCCGATGCTGAAAAAAACTTCTGACATGCAAATGGATATCAGTCAAGATGTATTGATTAATATCCTTTTTAGATAACCCTTCTTTCATGAGGGTTTTCACTTTTTCCTCGATCAAATGATACAGATTAAATGAGAGATCTTCGTCAATTTTTGTTGTTTCATCTTCTACAATCGGAGAGATGATCGTTGTGATATTTACATATTCAGAAATCGCTTTGCTTCTTTGCATGTTTTTGCTGCTGGACATCCAGTCTTGCTTGATTTCATCCGGCAGATCCCGAACAGTCAGTTCAATAACCTCATTTCTGTCAAGGTTGTGCAAAAACCCGTGTGCACAAACTAACTGGACATTTGATTTCAGCTGTCCCACATTCCCAAATTTTGCAGAATGAATAAGCGCATTATAGACATCTATGTGCACACTCAGATTTTTCTTAATTCGCTCTGCTTCTTTCCCTAATAAAAACGTCGTCAAATCCACTCTTTCTTTAAGCGATCGTTCTTCAAGCGAAGGAATATGAATGGTCATTGGGATTCTTCGCAAAAATGTTTTTAATAGTGCAGAACTCGGATTTTCTGTAGTGGCGCAAATAAACAATACTTTTGATGTTCGTTTATGTTCAGATTCTCCAAGCCGGTTATAAGAACCGCTGTCAATAAAATAAAACAGCATTTCTTGTCCCTCAGGAGGGAGACGATGGATTTCATCCATAAAAAGAATCCCTCCATTGGCCTGTTCGACTAAACCAGCTTTATCCTCGCCGGCACCTGTAAATGAGCCTTTTTTGTGTCCGAATAATTGAGAAAGCAATAATTGAGGATTGTTGTAGTAATCTGCACAGTTAAATGTAATAAATGGAGCACCGGTCTTCAAAATGTCAGAGTAAATGGCAAACTGGTAAATCCGGTTTGCAAAAAGGGATTTACCGGAACCTGTTGGCCCTAAGAGGAGCATATGCAGACCGTTCGGCGGATAAAAGACAGCTGCCTTTGCCTGGGAGATTGCTTTCTTCAAGCTGCCTTTTGCCCCAATCATAAGCTCTAGAGGATTCGTGGAAATGTTTTGATGATTCTGTTTTGGATTCCCGGAAAACAGCTCCAGGCCTTTCACTTCCATCATCTCTGTATCCCATTTCTTGTTATATAACCTTTCCACTATTTCCACTGGGATATATCGCACAGGAAACGTTTTAATTTTTATGACCTTTTTAGATCGGACGAGATTGTTCAATTCAAAACTGACATTGGACCGCTCCATTTTCAGCTGCTCAGCAATTTCCTTTGCTGAATTCCCCTGTACTTTTAAAAGTTGATCTAAGCTGGAGTCATGAAAATTATGCATGAGCTGATGGTATATTTTATCTATTCTTTTCACGTCTATCATCCTTTGCCCTTATTAGATAAGCCCTTAACAAGAATATTCCGAATCTTTATGACAGACAGCCTTGAGATTATCTATTGATACACTTTCAGAAAGGTCTTTATAGCAGATTGACATACTGACCTTTTATGCCTATGTGTTTATCACTTCAAATTATTTATGTTTGATATTAGTATTTTAGATTCGCAGTTCTTCAAGACTGTGCTCCTTCCAAAGTAATAATCAGTAAACAGTTTATCATTCTTCAGGAACGTAATGATGGAAAAATCCCGAATGACAGAAAATAAATCTAATAGATCAGGACATTTTTCCCAAAATACATTCCCACTAGACATGACATCAATTGAAAACAAAAAAAAATGCCGGACACTCTATGTGTCCGCCACAGTGATTCACGATAAAAAATCAGGATGCAGCAACTGCCCGATCTTTCTCATTTCATTATGCAAAACTTTTATCCTTACAATACATCTGGAAGGTCAGTGAATCTGTAAACATAAAAACTTTATCTCCATCGGCAAAGAATAAATAATGATGATTTCTTGCAGCCATCTTGCCCAGGATTGAAAAATCACCGATATGAGCGATTTGATATCCCCTGCTGTTTTCAAGCAAAGTGGGCGTATGATCATACAAATCGTTACCTATTAAAAAAGCCTTATATTCTTCATAAACCTCAGCAAACTCATCATCCATCATATCGTCCAGATGACATCCTCCCTCCCAGTCATGACTTAGAAATGGCGTAACAACTGTTTGGCCGAATGTTGATAGATAAGGAGATATCCATTGAAAAAATAGATCCTCCATATGGACCCACTGTTTTTTCGAAACTTTTATGTTTGTATAAGGATTCTCGACTGAGTCAAAACCGAATGATTGATAAAAATCTTTTGTGATAAGCATATTCTTCGGGAGACATTTGGCACCTTTA
>NZ_JAVAXX010000400.1:0-4454 GCF_042709275.1 Bacillus sp. LR_5
CATGCAATCTGACCTACTCTTCTCCATTATTGGTTCAAATCTTTCATCATTTGCTATGTACTCAATTTCTATTATAATAATGGGATTGGGGTTCTCTGTCAAGCTTTATTCCGGTTGTTTTTCCTCATCGCTGCTTCTTTGGACATAAGACCAAATTCAGATGCTGTTTCAGTAAGATAACCGGTCGCTTCGGGATCTGCGTGATCGCTGTAATGCAGATTTGCTTCACCGTCGTGAAATGCACGTCCCATTTTTGGATGATATTTCATGATTTGCACACCTTTTTGATTGTATTTATGCCTAGTATAAACAAATCATTTTATTTTTATTTAAAAATCAGAAAGGACTTTACGATAATAAGCAAGAATGCTTTTTTAATGATCATCAGAAAGGAGGACACAATGAGCAAGAAATACTTTGTTCTTATTGTATCTATTATTTTCGCCGGGGCGCTTTTCCCGCCACTTTCCTCCGTTACAGCCGCTCAAGGAGAAGCGGTCATCGCAACAGATGAAATGAACGTCAGAAGCGGTCCGGGGCTTAGCTACGGGATTACAGCGGAAGCGAAAAAAGGAGAGCGCTACCCGATTTTAAAGGAAGATGGAGACTGGGTGCAGATACAGCTTGGTTCCGGAGAAAAAGGATGGGTGGTCTCCTGGCTTATTACAAAGGAAGACCAGGCCAGCACAAGCTCTACGGAAAGCAGTGATACTGTGACATCAACAGACCCCGATCTGCGGATGAGAACCGGACCAGGTACTTCATACGAAGTCATCGGCAAATTCCCGCAAGGCAGCCAAGCGTCTGTCATCGATAAAGATTCAGGCTGGATCAAGATATCCTATCAAAATGCCACTGGGTGGGTGTCATCTGAATATGTTACATCAGGCCGCAGCAGTTCAGCGTCTTCTGAGAGTGCTCAAACCGAATCTTCCGGTGCTTCAACGGGCACGGTCGGTGTATCTTCACTAAATGTAAGAGCCTCCGCCTCACATGACGCAGCGATTTTAACGAAACTTGATCGCGGAACGAAGCTTTCGATTCTCAACGAGAAAAACGGCTGGGCCCACATCGAGGTGAATGGGCTGAAAGGCTGGGTTGCAAGCCATTACCTTTTATCTAGTTCTGATCCAGCTGAAAGTTCGACAAATGCCGGCAGTTCATCCTCCGCTAAAAAAGCCTATATTGTATACGGAGGAACGAATGTAAGAAGTGATGCATCTACATCAGCTTCGATCGTTGAACGTGCTGCCAAAGGCGATTCGTTTACCATTACAGGTTCAAAGGGCAGCTGGTATGAGATTAAGCTTGATAACGGGCAGACTGGTTATGTAGCCAATTGGGTGGTCCAAACGTCTAAAAGCGCAGAAGAAGCAGGTGAACCCCCTGTCTCTGATTCCCCGTCCGGAAACGGTTCTCTGAACAATAAAACGATTATTGTTGACCCGGGACACGGAGGAAAAGACAGCGGAACGATCGGCTATTCGGGTAAATTCGAGAAAAACCTGACGATCAAAACGGCAAAACTGCTTGCCAGTAAACTCAGATCAGCTGGAGCCGATGTGTATGTGACACGCCAGGATGATACCTTTGTCAGCTTACAGTCACGTGTTTCTACGTCTCACTATCGCAACGCTGACGCATTTATCAGCATTCACTATGACAGCTATGCGGATACTTCCACGAGAGGCAGCACTGCTTACTACTACAGTCCTGCCAAAGATGAGGAACTGGCATCAGATGTACACTCTGAAGTGGTGAAGCGTTCTTCCATTCCTGACCGCGGCGTATTATTCGGAGATTATTATGTGCTTCGGGAAAATAGACAGCCCGCTATGCTGTATGAGCTGGGATATGTAAGCCATCCGCAGGAAGAAGCCATTGTACATAGCAATTCATACCAAGAAAAAGTTACAGACGGGATTGAAAGCGGACTAGAGAAATATTTCCAATAAAAAAAGCTGCCTTTTGGCAGCTTTTTTTATTTTGAATCCATAATGAGCGTGACTGGTCCAGAGTTTGTTAGCTGAACATCCATCATTGCTCCAAACGTTCCAGTCTCCACTTTGATTCCTTTTTCACGAAGCAGGTCGTTCCATTTTTCATAAAGACCTAAAGCTTTATCAGGTTTGGCGGCGTTCATGTAGTTCGGACGGCGCCCTTTTCTCGTATCTCCATAAAGCGTAAACTGTGAGACAGATAAAATCTCTCCTCCTATATCTAAAAGAGACAGATTCATTTTTCCTTCACTGTCATCGAAAATACGAAGATGAACAACTTTATCAGCTAAATAAGCTGCATCCTCTTCTGTATCATCGTGAGTGATGCCGACCAGCACCATGATGCCTTGTCCAATTTGGCCGACGACCTCTTCATCCACTGTAACGCTTGCTTTTGTTACTCGCTGAACAACTAATCTCATTTTCTAACCCCTTTAGTTCATGACGCGGCGCACAGAATAGATATCTCTTATCTGTTTAATACGCTCGACGACTTTGTGCAAGTGATTAATGTTCTGAATAAAAATCGCCATATGAATGGTTGCCACTTTATTGCGATCCGATTTGCCAGAGACGGATGAAATATTTGTTTTCGTTTCATTTACTGCCTGAAGCACCTCGTTCAGCAATCCGCGGCGGTCATAACCAAGAATCTCTATCTCAACATTGTATTCCTTGCGCTTTTGAACCTGTGACTCATGTTCCCACTCTACCGGGATCAGCCGCTCCTGGGCTTCATTCGTTTTGACATTCGGACAGTCTTCACGATGGACCGAAACCCCTCTGCCTTTTGTGATAAATCCGACAATATCGTCACCCGGTACAGGATTGCAGCATTTTGACAAACGGACAAGAAGATTGTCGATGCCCTTGACACGAACGCCCGCTTCCCGTTTTCTGCCCTGCGGGTATGGTTTAGGTTCCGCATTGACTTCTTGAACGATCTTTTCCTGTTCTTCCTGATCGCGCTGCTTTCTCTCTTTTTCTGTCAGGCGGTTTGCCACCTGTAAGGCTGTAATGCCGTTGTAGCCGACCGCTGCGTACATATCCTCTTCATTTGAGAAATTAAACTTGTCAGCAACCTTCTGGATATTTTCCGGCGTTAAGACTTCCTTCACTTCGAAATCCAGATTTTTAATTTCTTTTTCGACCAGCTCACGGCCTTTTTCAACATTTTCTTCGCGCCGCTGTTTCTTAAAGAATTGACGGATCTTATGCTTCGCCTGGGATGTTTGCGCAAGCTTGACCCAATCCTGGCTCGGACCGTAGGAATGCTTAGAGGTGAGAATTTCAACGATATCACCTGTCCGAAGCTTATGGTCCAGCGTTACCATTTTTCCGTTTACTTTGGCACCGATTGTTTTATTGCCGATTTCCGAGTGAATCCGGTAAGAAAAATCAATCGGAACAGAACCGGACGGAAGCTCGATTACATCTCCTTTCGGCGTAAAAACATACACCATGTCAGAAAACAAATCGATTTTGAGCGATTCCATAAATTCTTCTGCATCTGTTGATTCATTTTGAAATTCTAAAATTTCACGGAACCAAGAAAGCTTTTTCTCAAAAGTTGCGCCTTCATTGGCCGCTTTCCCTTCTTTATAAGCCCAGTGAGCCGCAACCCCGTATTCCGCAATTTCATGCATTTCAAAGGTGCGGATCTGCACTTCCAGCGGATCGCCTTTAGGCCCGATAACCGTTGTATGAAGCGATTGATACATATTCGGCTTCGGCATTGCGATATAATCTTTGAATCTGCCTGGCATCGGCTTCCAGCATGTGTGAATGATGCCGAGCACCGCATAACAGTCCTTTATGCTATTCACAAGAATGCGAACAGCCAGCAAATCGTAAATTTCGTTGAATTGCTTATTTTGCAGCACCATTTTGCGATAAATGCTGTAAATATGTTTCGGACGTCCCGAGAAGTCAGCCTTGATGTTCACTTCTTCGACACGTTTCTTCACTTCATTGACAACCTCATCGACATAAAGCTCACGTTCTGCGCGTTTCTTCTTCATGAGGTTGACAATTCTGTAATATTGCTGAGGATTCAAATAACGGAGCGCCGTATCTTCCAATTCCCACTTAATTTTTGAAATCCCGAGACGATGCGCCAAAGGAGCAAAAATCTCCAGTGTTTCATTGGAAATTCTCCGCTGTTTTTCCTGAGGCAGATGTTTCAGCGTCCGCATATTGTGGAGACGATCCGCCAGCTTGATCAGTATGACCCGGATATCTTGAGCCATAGCGACAAACATTTTGCGATGATTTTCCGCCTGCTGTTCCTCTTGAGATTTATATTTAATTTTACCGAGCTTCGTTACGCCGTCCACAAGCATTGCCACTTCTTCGGAAAATGCTTCTTTCAGGTCATCGAGCGTCACATCTGTATCTTCCACGACATCGTGCAGAAATCCGCCCGCAATTGTGGAAGGGTCCATTTCAAGATCA
>NZ_JAVAXX010000401.1:0-4354 GCF_042709275.1 Bacillus sp. LR_5
GATACCTCCCTCTTCCTCTGCATTCAGCTATTTTCAACAACTGGCAGAAATATGATATATTGACACCATCAATTGCCATTTGAAGGGATGATCAGCTGTGGAAAAAACTGCTCTCGACATCATTGAACATGCTGAAGAGCATCTCATTGAGAAGATTGCCGATAATATGCATACGTTTGGAATGCCTTCAACTGTCGGGCGTGTGCTTGGAATTATTTATATGAATCGAAAACCGATGACATTAAGCGAGCTCTCTGAGGCAACGGGCATGAGCAAAACACGGATGAGCCAGGTTGTCCGTGAAATGATCGATGCCAATATTGCCGAAAAGGTGTTTGAAAAAGGCGTACGAAAAGACCTTTATGACGTCGAGCAGGATTATTATCAAACCTTCATTTCTTTATTTGCGGCGAATTGGACAAAGGTCGTGAGCAAAAACAAAGTGCTGTATAAAAAATTAAACCGGGAGCTGACTGATCTTTTACAAAGGGACGGGCTTACCCCCGAAGCGGAAGAGAAAGTCAATCAGCTGCTGAATGAACTAAGAGAATGGCTTCATTACTATGACTGGCTGAGCAGATTGATTGAATTTTTCGAGAGTGAGGAAGTCTTTCAATACGTGCCGAAAACAAAAGAAAGCAGCTCCCTGAAGTAAGGGAACTGCTTTTTGCATTATGACGTTAAGATCGGAAACATGCCTTTCAGCCCGGCACCAATCATTCCGACCGCAACGACCGCCAAGATTAATCCCATCAGTCTGGTAATGACGTTCATCTCGGTTTTAAAGTTAAAAGGCCTATATAAAGCACTGCTTCGCATCGCCAAAACAATCTATGAAAATGATATTTTAATCAATCAAGCGGAACAAAGCTTAGATAAAGCCGTGACTATTCTTCATCACACCCGTCCTGAACACATCAACATTGTTTCTCAATATAAAGAACTGGCCGAAATCAGATTCACTTGGCTGACATCCGTTCGCTCGCAGTATCATCTTAAGGAAGGATTTTGGAGATGTATTTGAAAAATATTTAATAACTAGCATAAAAAAAGACACAGCTGGTATTGGGCTCGTGTCTTTTTTGTGTGGTATTTTTGTATGAATATTGGTTACTTTACAACTTTTTTCTTTTATAATAAAACTAGTAGTCTATTTTACCTATATTACAGCTAAAGGAGTTATTTTATGTATTGTCCTCAATGCGGCCATCAAACAGATGGCGGAAAGTTTTGTGAGAAATGCGGATCACCGCTCCCTGGTCAATCAGGCCAACAGCAGGCAGCGCAAACCGGAGCCGCTGCAAAACAAGCAGCAAAGCAGTTCGGATCTTTTGTCCTGGCCGTCCTGAAACGCCCTTATCAGGAATGTAAAACAACAGGCGGAGAGCAGCTGATCAGCGCGATAATTACGTTGGTTCTTTTCAGTTTGCTGACCCCTTTGATGTTTTATATTCTTTTTTCAGACGGTCCCGGCAGCGTAAGCTTTACAGCAGTCTTTTTAGAGCCAACCATTTACTTTGCCCTGTTTATTTTCGGTTTGCATGCATTGATCTTTTTCGCCTTAAAAATCGCGGGAAACCCAGTATCTTTCAAAGATTCATTTTCCAGATTTGGTGCGTTTCTCATTCCATTTACGGCTATTTTGATTATTGCCCTTTTATTCTTTTTATTACATACAGACATATGCTTCACCGTGTTAGCTGTTGGTTTAATCGGTGCATTCTTTGCCATTCCTCCTGCGATGCTGAGCAGTTACCAGCATTCATATAAAGGAAAGGTTGATATCATTTACTCAACGATTGTAATTTATCTGATCACATGCGTTACATTTCAGCTTATTATCGAACACTATATGAAAGAGATTTTCCGTTATATGCTCTTTTAAAAACAACCCCATCACCTGCTGGTGATGGGGTTATTTTATTGAATAGACGTTAAGTAAATTCTTCCGTTCTTCACTACGCCGGTATAGGTCCAGTTATATGTTCTGAGCTTTGGACTGCCGCCTGATTTTGTGATGTAGAATTCTTCATACGTTTTAACCGTAATCGCTGATCCATTTTGGCTCCAGCTTTTCACTTCATAGTTATTAAAATCTTCTGTTGTCCCCTCTTTATTTAATTTCGCCACGAGGTGCTGCTGGTCGGAATAAAGGGAACTGCCTTTTTCAAGGCTGTCTTCCATCAGCGAGAAATTATTTTGATTCACGGCATCTGCCTGACCTTGCAGATAACTGCCCATAAATAATGTCACTTGTTCATCTGTAACATCACCGCTTGTTGACCTTTTACTGTCTTTATTTTTTGAGCCTTCCCAGGCGGATGTGTACGTCTCCGGTTTATCATTTTTGATTTTCTTTACATTTGTTCCGGCAGATTCAAATGTTGATTCTGCATTTTCGAAAATCCATTTTTTCTGTTTTTTATCATATGAAAGGAGATATTCGTAACTCGGGCTGTCATCAGTCATTTCAGGATTAGAATAGTCGTTATACGAAGAAGACTGGTGAAGTTCTTTCCCATTTACCGATACCTGCCATGTCCCGTCGTTTTTCTGAGAGAGCGCGAATGTATCTAGGTCAAAATCAGTTTCTAAGTATTTATCTTTTAAGTATGAATCCGTGTTTTTCATAGAATCGACGGTATCCTTCGTCTCTGCTTTCCATTTGGCACTAGCCTCTGTCATCTGGGCTGTATTCCCATCTGATAGCGCTTTTGAGTACTGTTTTGTTGTTTTGACGATCGTGTTCATCATCGTTTCCTGAGTATCTTGATCAGGAATTAACGTTAATTCCATTTCTTTATGATCAATCGGAACGCCCGCTGTTTTTGTTTTTCCCCATGGAAACTCTGCTTCGACCGAAGCCGTCATGGATCCGTCTGTCAGAAGCGGGCCGTATGTTACGGATTTGAACGGGTCTTTATGAATCGACTTGCCGTTAATCAGCAAATCTCCCTTCCCGCTTTTAATGTCATCCGCTAAGCTGAATGTCACATCGTCAGCTTCCAATGAGAGATCCACACGAAAGCTATTATCGCCAACCGCCTGAATGTCTTCCTTTTTCACAAGATCGACTACATCGTTTTTCAGTTTGGCTGAGACTGTATAGTCACCGGGAATGTACGGACCGAGGGTTTGTGCTTGATCCGCCTTCTTTACAGATCCGGCTTCCTCTTTGTTGACATATAAATCGGTATTTTTATAATTGCTGGTCACTTCAAAATAAACAGGTGCTATCTTTAAGTCATAATGGTCAAATACTAGCACGCTTTTCCCGTCTTTCTCCGCATATACGATATCCTTTTGGGCTGTTTCAGCACGCAGCGATGCAAAAAGCTCATCTTTTTTGTCAGGATGGTCCTTTAAATAGGTAAGAAACGGTTTTACATTATTTTTAGTCAGCTTGAGCTTGTCATTTACCGGCGTAAGGAGAGACGCGATTTGCTCTTTATCCTCATTATTTACAGCCTGTTCAAATTTGTCGACTAACCTATCCTTTGAAGTAAAGTACGCTCCGGTTTTATATGCGGCGAATAATATGATGCACGCTGCGGCAATGCTGCCCCATAAAACGATGGTCTTCTTAGGGATTGGTTTTCGAGGAGCCTGCCTCGTTTCAGCATTACTTGCTGTTTCTTTATGTGCCTGTCTGCTACTCTCTCCGATCGGGGTGCCGCATTCTTTACAAAACTTGGCTCCTTCATTATTTTTTTGACCGCATTCCTTACAAAACATGTGACTTTCCTCCTATTTTCTATCCACTAATTTGTACAGATTTCCTATGTTACATATTTTATAATAGAATGGTATGAAATTGGAGGAAATCACAAAAATATCTCTATAAACATATGAAAAGGTGGAATAATGATGCAACAGCTCACCATTCAAAAAGCTACAAACTATAACCAAGCGCTGTATGAGCTTCTGCTGCTCGCCGATCCGTCGAAAGAGATTGTTGATGAATACATAACCAGAGGAGAATGCTACACTGCCTATATATCGGGCGAGCTGGCTGGTGTATACGTGATGATCACAACCAGACCGCAAACCGTAGAAATCGTTAACATCGCAGTAAAACCAACAATGCAAAAACAGGGCATTGGCAAGCTTCTTATCCGCGATGCCATTGAAAAAGCGAAACAAATGGGAGCAAAGGTGATTGAGATTGGCACTGGAAATTCCAGCATCCATCAGCTGTCTCTTTATCAAAAATGCGGATTCCGCCTTCAGGCGATCGATCATGATTTTTTTATTAGACACTATGATGAGGAGATCTTTGAAAACGGCATTCAATGCCGCGATATGGTGAGGCTTTATTTTGATCTCTAAAACATAAAAAAACCGCCGAGAATTC
>NZ_JAVAXX010000402.1:0-4256 GCF_042709275.1 Bacillus sp. LR_5
GCGCAGTGCGGTCGGGCTTTTTTCAAGCATTTCTTCACACCATTTAATCGTTTCTTCTTCAAGCTGTTCCAAAGGAACGACTGTGTTGACAAGACCCATGTCCAGTGCTTCCTGTGCGTTGTACTGACGGCATAGGTACCAGATTTCACGTGCTTTTTTATGTCCTACAATTCGAGCCAGGTAGCCAGAACCGTAACCTGCATCGAAGCTTCCCACTTTAGGTCCTGTTTGTCCGAAAATTGCGTTGTCCGCAGCAATTGTCAAGTCACATACGATGTGAAGCACATGGCCTCCGCCGATCGCATAGCCGGACACCATCGCAACAACCGGTTTCGGGATGACGCGGATTAAACGCTGAAGATCCAATACGTTAAGACGAGGGATCTGGTCGTCTCCTACATATCCACCGTGGCCGCGCACTTTTTGGTCTCCGCCAGAACAAAATGCTTTGTCCCCTGCACCGGCAAGCACGATAACCCCAACGTTTTGGTCGTCTCTTGCGTCAGCAAACGCATCAATCATTTCAGCAACCGTTTTAGGGGTAAACGCATTATGTACCTCAGGTCGGTTGATTGTTATTTTTGCAATGCCATTATACGTTTCATACAATATCTCATCGTATGTCCGTTTTGTTTTCCATTCAGCCATATGATGACCTCCTTTTATTCTCTATGTGAATGAGTCAGATGCTTGTCAAAAACTCACTCACTATTTTACCAAACAATCGCGGCTGTTCCACATGGACCGTATGTCCTGCTTTTGGAACAATCTCTATTCTACTAGAAGGAAGCATCTTATGCACCTCTTGATTGATGGCGCAAAATTTTTCGTCCCACTCCCCGCAGATCAGAAGCACAGGAACATCTATTTCCTCTACACGGCTCCACAAGGAAGGCTGTGAACCGGTGCCCATGCCGGTTAAACTGTTCGCAAGCCCAATCTTATTGTTCCGCAGACGGCCCGATCGTATCCTGTGCCGAATATCTTCAGCCAGCCTCTGCTGAGATGAAAACAAAGGGATATTCTCCCAATACGCAACAAACGCTTTGAGCCCGTCTCGTAAAATAAAATCAGCAAGCTTCCGGTCCCGCATGATTCGTTCCCGCCGTTCCCCAAGTGTTTTGAGTCCCGGCGTCGTGCTTTCAAGCACAAGTGCCGATACCCGCTCGGGATGTGTCATCGCAAAAGAGTAAGCAAGCCTTCCTCCCATAGAATACCCAATCAATTTCACTTTGTGAAGTTTTAATTGATCAAAAATCTCGGCAAGGTCAGAAACTTGCCGGCTTGTGCTGTATCTTTTCCCATTCAGCGGGGCATCGGTTTCCCCATGCCCTAAACAATCAATTTTGATCAAACGGGAATCAGGCAGCATTTCATCAAGAAAAGTCCATGATTGTTTGCTGCCGGTAAACCCGTGCAGACAGACGACGGCTTCGGAAGCATTCGGTCCCTCGTCTGCCACTGCATATCGGACACCATCTGATACCGTTATGTTTACAGTTCCCATTGTTTTTTCACTTCCCGCACAGCCTCATTCAGCATATCGCGATGAAGCTGGACTCTTGATTGGCGATCCGTTTTGATTTCAATCAAATGGAGTCCGGGCTTGTCTGCCTGCGGCGCGTAAGCTGTTTTGAATTCATCCCAAGAAGCCGGGCATGAATACGTTCCGCCGTAAAGTGCAGCGGCATGCTTGAAATCGAGCCCTGTCGGTGTGCCGAACAAATCTTCAAAGTGTGTCTTCTCAGAAGCCTGCGGCAAAAAGGAGAAAATCCCTCCCCCGTCATTATTGACAAGAATCACAGTAAGTGGAATACCCAGCTTTTTGGCCGCCAGCAAGCCGTTTAAATCGTGATAAAAAGATAAATCTCCAATCACAAGGGTAACAGGCGCTTTTGTTCCTTCACATACCCCCATGGCAGAGGAGACGACACCGTCTATCCCGTTTGCTCCCCGGTTTGAATAAATCCGGAAAGGGCGGTCCTGCTTTTCGAAAAACGTATCAACATCCCTGATCGGCATGCTGTTTCCCACAAACAGCGAGCTGTTTTCAGGCACAAGATGCTGAAGGATTCGATAGAGATTGCCTTCAAACGAAACATCTTCACTGCTGATTGTTTGCAGATGCTCGCGGAACCGCCCATTGACAAACTGCCACTTTTCCAGCCACTCTGAGGATCTGGCAGCAGCAGTAAGGCCTCCCATGATCTCCTCAGCAAAAACAGACGCATTACAATGAATCATATGCGCGCTTGCCTGTGTCGGGTCTCTCCACCCTCCATCCTCGTCAATCACTATTTGCTGAATCGCAGGATCATCCTTAAGCCATAAGAAAACCGGTTTTGAAACAGGCATCGGTCCAAACCGAATGACAACATCAGGACGAAGTTTCCGCTTCAGCTCATCATCTTTTAAAAACGAATCATACGCATCAATAACAGTGCTTTTATCATGAACACCATTCCGCAGATTAGACAGCGGATCCGCTAAAATTGGATACTGAAGCGCTTTTGACAGCGCAATAATGTTTTCCTTATCCGCATCACTATGGAGCTCCCCGCAGACGATCATTCCTTTTTCAGCCTCTGCGAGCATCTCAGCCACATCAGACAGGGACTCTCGGTCAACAGACTGCGTACCCGTTTTCACAGACACATGACGGCCTGTTCTCATTCTTCCAAACGGCTCATCTGAAAGATCCGGCATCAGCGGTTCGCGCAGCGGCACATTCACATGGACAGGCCCCATCGGGCGCTTTTGTGCTTCTCCGGCAGCGCGGCTTGCCAGCGTTCGGATGTATCTCAGCATTTGCGGAGACTCTTCAGGAAGAGCAGAGTCTGTGAAAAACTTAACAAAGTTACCGAATAAGAAGTGCTGATTAATAGCCTGCGGTGCGCCTACTTCGCGCAGCTCATGAGGCCGATCAGCAGTTAACACAATAATAGGCACCCTTGAATAATGGGCTTCAACCACAGCCGGATAAAAGTTGGCCGCGGCTGTTCCAGATGTACAGATCAATAGTACGGGACGCTGCTTCGCTTTTGCCAAACCTAAGGCAAAAAACCCGGCAGATCTTTCATCAATTTGGACATGGACGCTGATATCGGGATGCGCAGCACAAAGAACAGCCAGCGGTGTAGATCTTGAGCCCGGACAAACGACGGCGTCCGTAATTCCGGAAAGGGCGAATTCATCAATAAAACTTCCGATGTAATGAGTAATCGGGTTGACTGTCAACGCCTCTCACCTCCTAATGCAGAGATCATCGGCTTCAATTTAATCTGTGTTTCTTCATATTCCGAGATTGGTTCCGAGTCTTCCACAATACCGCACCCGGCAAACAGCCTTGCTGTGCTTCCTTCGATGAGCCCTGAACGAATGGCGACCGCGAATTCCCCGTTATCCTGGCTGTCAATCCAGCCGATAGGGGCCGCATACCAGCCGCGAGACATCGGTTCAATCTCCCTGATCACGTCAACAGCTTTTTCCTGAGGTGCTCCCCCAAGCGCCGGAGTGGGATGCAGCTTCTCAATTAAGTCAAAAATCGATGCAGACTCGCGCAGCTGTCCGACAATCGGCGTAAACAGGTGCTGAACGCTTTTTGTTTTGTACAAAACAGGTCCATCAGGCTTTTCAACCTCTGAACAGCTTGATACAAAAGCATTATGAATCATACCTACCACAATATCATGCTCAAGCAGGTTTTTCTCATCGTTTAATAATTCAAGGCCTATCCGGCGGTCGTCTTCTTCATTCACGCCTCGTTTAATGGAGCCTGCCAGACAGGAAGACATGACAGTGCCGCCGTCTCTTTTGATCAGTCTTTCCGGAGACGCGCCGACAAAGGTTTTGCCTTCTTGTTCAATTGCAAAAACATAGCTTGTCTGCTGATCGTCCAGAAGCGTTTTAAGCACCGGTTCAATTTGGATTGGACCGTCAAACGTGAGCAGCAGCTCTCGGGCAAGAACAACCTTATCATATTGTTTCTCTTTAATTTGGCTTGTGGCCGTTTCGATTGCTTTCAGCCAATCATCCTTATCCAGCTCTTCGGCTGCTGCAATCACAGCCTGATCTTCTTGCTTGAAATCGGGAACCATAAATTCCGCCGCAAAAGCTTTTAAGCCTTCTAAAACAGCTTCTACATCTTCTCCTCCGCTTACCCATCTGTTAACTGTTAAGAACGGGCCTTCAGCAGTCATCGTCAGCATAAGCGCAGGCACAAAGAAATCCCCTTCCGAGAAATGGTCCCATTGTGA
>NZ_JAVAXX010000403.1:0-4256 GCF_042709275.1 Bacillus sp. LR_5
ACACAATGGGACCATTTCTCGGAAGGGGATTTCTTTGTGCCTGCGCTTATGCTGACGATGACTGCCGAAGGCCCGTTTCTAACAGTCAACAGATGGGTAAGCGGAGAGGAAGACGCAGAGACAGTTTTGGAAGGCTTAAAGTCTTTTGCAGCCGAATTTAAGGTTCCTGATTTAAACCAAGTAGATCAGGCTGTGATTGCAGCATCTCAAGAGCTGGATAAGGACGATTGGCTGAAAGCAATCGAAACGGCAACAAGCCAAATTAAAGAGAAACAATATGATAAGGTGGTTCTTGCCCGAGAGCTGCTGCTCACGTTTGAAGGTCCGGTCCAAATTGAACCGGTGCTTAAAACGCTTCTGAACGATCAGCAGACAAGCTATGTTTTTGCAATCGAACAGGAAGGAAAAACCTTTGTCGGCGCGTCTCCAGAGAGACTGATCAAAAGAGACGGCAGCACTGTCATGTCTTCTTGTCTGGCAGGCTCCATTAAACGCGGCGCGAACGAAGAAGAAGATCGCCGGATAGGCCTTGAATTATTAAACGATGAGAAAAATCTGCTGGAGCATGATATTGTTGTAGGCATGATTCATAACGCTTTTGCATCAAGCTGTTCGGAGGTTGAAAAGCCTGACGGACCTGTATTGTACAAAACGAAAAGCGTTCAGCACTTATTTACGCCGATTGTCGGGCAGCTTCGTGAGTCTGCTTCACTTTTTGATTTAATTGAGAAACTGCATCCTACGCCGGCGCTTGGGGGAGCACCTCAGAAAAAAGCTGTTGAAGTGATCAGAGAGATCGAACCGATGTCCCGCGGCTGGTATGCGGCCCCTATCGGCTGGATTGACAGCCAGGATAACGGGGAATTCGCAGTGGCCATTCGTTCAGGACTGATCGAAGGCAGCACAGCAAGGCTGTTTGCCGGGTGTGGCATTGTGGAAGACTCGGACCCGCAATCTGAATATGAAGAAACACAGATTAAATTGAAGCCGATGATCTCTGCATTAGGAGGTGAGAGGCGGTGACAGCCAACCCAATTACGCATTACATCGGAAGTTTTATTGATGAATTCGCTCTTTCCGGGATTACGGATGCCGTCGTTTGTCCGGGCTCAAGATCCACACCGCTGGCTATTCTTGCAGCCGCGCATCCAGATATCAGCGTCCATGTCCAAATTGATGAAAGATCTGCCGGTTTTTTTGCTTTAGGGCTGGCAAAAGCGAAGCAGCGTCCCGTGCTTTTGATCTGTACATCAGGAACAGCCGCGGCCAACTTTTATCCGGCTGTGATTGAAGCCCATTATTCAAGAGTGCCAATTATTGTGTTAACTGCTGATCGGCCTCATGAGCTGCGCGAGGTAGGCGCACCGCAGGCTATTAATCAGCACTTCTTATTCGGTAACTTTGTTAAGTTTTTCACAGACTCTGCTCTTCCAGAAGAGTCTCCGCAAATGCTGAGATATATTCGAACGCTGGCCGGCCGCGCCGCCGGGGAAGCACAAAAGCGCCCAATGGGACCTGTGCATGTGAATGTGCCGCTGCGTGAACCGCTGATGCCGGATCTTTCGGATGAGCCGTTTGGAAGAATGAGAACAGGCCGTCACGTGTCTGTGAAAACGGGTACGCAGTCTGTTGACCGCGACTCTCTGTCTGATGTGGCTGCAATGCTGGCAGAGGCTGAAAAAGGAATGATCGTCTGCGGAGAGCTCCACAGTGATACGGAAAAGGAACACATTATTGCGCTGTCAAAAGCGCTTCAGTATCCGATTTTAGCGGACCCGCTGTCTAATCTGAGGAACGGCGCTCATGATAAAAGCACTGTCATTGATGCGTATGATTCATTTTTAAAAGATGATGAGCTGAAGGCGAAATTGCGTCCTGATGTCGTCATCCGTTTTGGGCCGATGCCTGTCTCAAAACCGGTTTTCTTATGGCTCAAGGATGATCCGGCAATTCAGCAAATTGTGATTGACGAAGATGGAGGGTGGAGAGACCCGACACAGGCAAGCGCGCATATGATTCACTGCAACGCATCTGCTTTTGCTGAAGCAATCATAATGGAACATGCTGATATGACCAAGTCATCAGAATGGCTGAATAAGTGGAAGTTTGTCAATGAACGGTTCCGTGCGCATCTGCAAACAATCAGCAGTGAAGAGGTTTCGTTTGAAGGCAATCTCTATCGAATTCTTCAGCATCTTGTGCCTGAAAACAGCTCGCTGTTTGTCGGTAACAGTATGCCGATCAGGGATGTTGATACGTTTTTTGAAAAACAGGAACGTGCTTTCCGGATTTATTCAAACCGGGGCGCAAACGGGATAGACGGTGTCGTCTCCTCTGCCATGGGTGTATGTGAAGGGACAAAAGCGCCTGTTACACTCGTGATTGGAGATTTATCTTTTTATCACGATTTAAACGGACTGCTGGCGGCCAAAAAGCTGGGCATTCCTCTTACTGTGATTCTCGTGAATAATGACGGCGGCGGGATTTTCTCCTTTTTGCCGCAGGCTTCTGAAAAGACACACTTTGAAGATTTGTTCGGCACGCCGACAGGGCTCGATTTCAAGCATGCGGCTGCACTATACGGCGGAACGTATTCATGTCCTGCCTCGTGGGATGAATTCAGAACAGCTTACGCGCCGCAGGCAGACAAGCCCGGACTCCATTTGATAGAAATCAAAACGGATCGCCAATCGAGAGTTCAGCTCCATCGCGATATGCTGAATGAGGCTGTGCGGGAAGTGAAAAAACAATGGGAACTGTAAACATAACTGTTTCAGACGGTGTCCGATATGCTGTGACAGACGAGCGGCCGAATGCTTCCGAAGCCGTCGTCTGTCTGCACGGGTTTACCGGCAGCAAACAATCATGGACTTTCCTTGATGAGATGCTGCCTGATTCCCGTTTGGTCTTAATTGATTGTCTAGGGCATGGTGAAACCGATGCCCCGCCGAATGGGAGAAGATACAGCACGAACCGGCAAGTTTCTGACCTTGCCGAGATTTTTGATCAATTAAAACTTCACAAAGTGAAATTGATTGGGTATTCTATGGGAGGAAGGCTTGCTTATTCTTTTGCGGTGACATATCCCGAACGGGTATCGGCACTGGTGCTTGAAAGCACAACGCCGGGGCTCAAAACGCTTGAGGAACGGCGGGACCGGATCATGCGGGACCGGAAGCTTGCCGATTTTATTTTGCGTGACGGGATCAAAGCATTTGTAGAGTATTGGGAGAACATTCCTTTGTTTTCATCCCAGCAGCGGCTGGCTGAAGATATTCGGCACAGGATACGGTCCGGCCGTCTGCGAAACAATAAGATTGGGCTTGCAAATAGTTTAACGGGCATGGGCACCGGTTCACAGCCTTCCTTGTGGAGCCGTGTACAAGAAATAGCCGTGCCTGTGCTTCTAATCTGCGGGGAGTGGGACAAAAAGTTTTGCGCCATCAATCAAGAGGTGCATAAGAAGCTTCCATCTAGTAGAATAGAGATTGTTCCAAAAGCCGGCCATACGGTGCATGTGGAACAGCCGCGTTTTTTTGGTAAAATAGTGAGTGAGTTTTTGACAAGCTTATAACTGCACATAGAAAAATAGAGGAGGTCATATCATGGCTGTAGAATGGAAAACTGAACGGACATACGATGAAATATTGTATGAAACGTATAATGGTATTGCAAAAATAACAATCAACCGCCCTGAGGTACATAACGCGTTTACCCCCAAAACGGTTGCTGAAATGATTGATGCGTTTGCTCGCGCGAGAGACGATCAAAATGTCGGCGTTATCGTGCTTGCTGGTGCCGGAGACAAAGCCTTTTGTTCTGGAGGAGACCAGAAAGTGCGCGGTCACGGCGGTTATGTAGGAGATGACCAAATTCCGCGATTAAACGTACTGGATCTTCAGCGTTTAATCCGCGTTATCCCGAAACCGGTTGTTGCGATGGTGTCCGGATATGCGATCGGCGGAGGCCATGTGCTTCACATCGTATGTGATCTGACAATCGCTGCCGACAACGCGATTTTCGGACAAACAGGCCCTAAAGTGGGAAGCTTTGACGCTGGTTACGGTTCTGGCTACCTGGCTCGAATTGTAGGGCATAAAAAAGCCCGTGAAATCTGGTACCTGTGCCGCCAGTACAACGCACAGGAAGCGCTTGACATGGGTCTTGTCAACACAGTCGTTCCTTTGGAACAACTTGAAGAAGAAACGATTAAATGGTGTGAAGAAATGCTTGAAAAAAGCCCGACCGCACTTCGT
>NZ_JAVAXX010000404.1:0-4253 GCF_042709275.1 Bacillus sp. LR_5
CAAGCTACGGTTCACGAGAGTAAGCAATCGATCATGCAACGCATTTTGACAGTCTTTGTCTTCACTTTGCTGATCGCGACTGTCGGCCTTTTTATCGGCCAATTTGTTCCTGCCGCTTTGATGCTGCCGCTTTCTATTCTTGAAGTGGCGATGATTATTCTGGCCTTCTGGATGCGCAGAAGAAAAGCGGTCGGGTATGCGTTTGTATATACATTCGCGTTCGTTTCCGGCATTACCTTATTTCCGATCGTCAGCCATTACGCTTCCATCGCCGGCGCCTATGTCGTGCTCGAAGCCTTTGGTTCTACATTTGTCATTTTTGCCGTCTTAGGCACAATCGGCGCAAAAATGAAGAAGGATTTATCCTTCCTGTGGTCGTTTCTGCTGGTTGCGGTGCTCGCACTCGCAGTGGTAGGGATTTTCAACATTTTCAGCCCGTTAAACTCAGCGGCGATGATGGCGTACTCCGTGATCGGAACCATCGTCTTTTCCCTTTACATTTTGTATGATTTGAATCAAATCAAACACCGCCACATTACGGAAGACTTGATTCCGGTTATGGCGTTATCGCTGTACCTAGACTTTATCAACTTGTTCATCAACCTGCTCCGCTTCTTCGGCATTTTGAGCAGTGATGATTAATGAAAAAGCGCCTGTCATTGGATAGGCGTTTTTTGCCATACATCAAAAAGGCAGGTGGAGTATTGGTGAAAAAACAAATGGGCGCATATGTATCTCTGGCAGCAGCTATGGCGATCGTCGGCAGTTCTGTCGTTGTCGGCAAGCTGATGGTCGAACGGATTCCGGTCTTTCTTTCCTCAGGATTGCGTTTTTTGATCGCTTCTGTCGTATTGCTCATGCTGCTGTTTTGCATTGAAAAAGGGTTTCCGGCTTTGACGAAAAAAGATGTGTTCGTATTGCTGGTGCAATCATTCACAGGCGTGTTTTTGTTCAGTATTTGCCTGCTGTATGGGGTTCAATATACGACGGGAACGGAAAGCGGCATTTTGACAAGCACAACCCCCATGATGATCGGTATTTTATCCTTTTTCCTGCTTAGAGAAAAAATTGAGAAAAAGACGCTGATCGGCATTTTGCTGGCGGTTTGCGGCGTAATGGCGATTAATTTGTTTGGAGCCGGGAGCCAAGACGGGACGCCGCACGCCTTATTCGGGAACATGCTGATCATTGCTGCAGTCATTGGCGAAGCGTTGTTTACATTGATGGCCAAGCTGCTATCCCCGCATATTTCGGCACTGGCGATTTCGACCTTCGTATCGCTCTTCGGCTTCCTGTTTTTTCTCCCGTTTGCTTTGTTTGAGGCCTCTTCATTTGATTACAGCGTGCCGACTGTTTTGGATTGGTCGTATGTGCTGTATTACGCGCTTTTTGTCACTGTTTTGGCGTTTTACTTATGGTATAGCGGGGTGACGAAGGTGCCGGCGGGGGTATCGGGCATTTTCACATCCGTTCTTCCGGTCTCCGCTGTCATTTTGTCAGGCGTGATATTGAAGGAGCCATTTGAGTTTGTGCATTTCATCGGCATTGCATGTGTCATCGGCGGCATATTTGTTACGGTCATAAAGAAAAAACAGCCGGATGCGTATCCGGCTGCAGAAGAAAAGACGCTTTAGCCTGTCCTGGTCGGACGGGTTTTTTTAGTCTTTAAATACGCTCAGCCTTTCAAAAAGATCACCAAGCATCTTCACGAACATGTCTTTTTCCTCGTCGCTGTAGTTTTCCATGACAGCGGATATTTTGCTGAAATGGCCGGGCAGAAATTGCTCAAGGCGTGCTTTGCCTTCCGTTGTCAGTTCAATGCTGATTTTTCGTTTATCCTCTGTGTGATGCCTGCGGCTGACAAAACCGTCTCTCGTCAGCCCGTCCAGCAGGCCTGTAATTGTTGCTTTCGTGACATTTGACCGCTTGGCAAGCTCTGTCGGACTTAACCTATGATCCTTGGCATCAAAGAGCAGCATCAGGATTTTGAATTTTCCTTCTGAAAGCCCTCGGCCAGCAAAGTAATGCTCCATCACATGATTCATTTTTTTTGAAATATCAAATAGAGATAAAAACAATTCAAGAGAGCCGGCGTCAATATTGGCATACGTTTCGGCGTGCTCTGTTATATGCTTATATTTCGGTAAATGTTTTAATTCCATCGCAAGTAGCTCCCGTACATTCGTTGTGACACGATTATAAAGGAGGGAAAACCATAACGCAACTTGGCTTGGAGATGATTGACAGCTTTTCTTGGGACATAGTAAGGTAATATAGTTAGGTGCCTAACTAATACATATAGAGCTGAAAGGGTGGTTATTGATATGAAACATATGTTAATAGCAGGAGGCGGAATCGGCGGCTTGTCAGCGGCCATTTCTCTCCGTAAGGCAGGGTTTTCCGTCACCTTATGTGAAGCGGCTTCAGAAAACCAAAAAACAGGTGCGGGGATTCTTCAGCCGCAAAACGCACTGGCGGTGTTGAAAGAACTGGGCGTATTCGAAGAGTGCTGTAAGCACGGCTTTCAAACAGAATGGTTTAAAACGTTTGATGAACAGGGGAATTTGCTGTTTCAAGTCAGTGAATCCTTTTTAGACGATTCACTTCCGGGACGCAATAATATCCTGCGCAAAACGTTAAATGACATTCTCATGAAGCATGCCGAGGCGGCGGGTGTAGACATCAAGTGGGGGAAAAAGGTTGTTGCTTATGAAGAAACAGCTGAATCGGTTACTGCCGAATGTGAAGATGGAGAAAAGATGCAGGCTGACATTCTGGCGGGCTTTGACGGCATTCACTCTGTTGTTCGCGATAAGATGCTGCAAAAGGAGACGGAAAAAGAGCATCTCGGCATGGGAGCGTGGCGCTTTTATATCGAACTTCCTGATTACACATTCGAGGACGCAACATTCATATATAGAAGCGGAGACACACAAATCGGGGTGGTGCCATTGGCGGAACACGCTGGCTATATCTTCGTCCTCCAGCCTTGCACGAGCGATTACTGGGATGAGGAAGATACCCGGTTTGATAGAGTAAAAGAGGTTCTTTCTGGTTTTCCGGGGCTGGATTTTGTCACAAAGCACATGTCAAAACAGCATCCTGTCATCTTTAACAAACTGGAGCAGGTCGCCGTGCAGGAGCCATGGCATAAAGGCCGCGTTGTCATCGGAGGAGACGCCGCCCACGCCGGCGCGCCGACCCTGGCGCAAGGAGCGGCAATGGCGATCGAGGATGCCATCGTCCTCGCCGAAGAACTCCAAAACCACGCCGACCACGAAACAGCATTACAGGCGTACTACAAAAGAAGAGCCCCAAGAGCGCTCAAAGTCCAGAACCTATCTTCAGAAATCGTCCGCCGTGGGCTGAAAGGAGAGCCGGGAGCGGAAGAACTGATTGGGGAGTGCTATGCGGTGTTGAGGGAAGGGTATTAAATAGGAAAAGTCCAGAAAGTGATTTCTGGACTTTTTTGTTTAGAAAGAAACAAATGTTTGACTAAATTATCTAGAAATTGATAACGATAAATGATGTAAAATCCTCCGGTATTTGGTAAAATTAAGTCAAAAAATATAAGTTTCTGTTAGAATATCATTATGTAAAATAGGGGGACATTATGCAAAAGTGGATAGGTAAACGCCCTACAGTAGGTCAAAAAACCTTAGTAACAAAGTATGAAAGATTATTACAAGAAGTAGAAATCGCAACCTTATCGTCGCAGGAAAGCGTTCTAAAGATTATCGAAGCTGAATGTGATAAAAAAAGTGGTAGAGAATTAAAAGGGGTATTAGCACTTACTACACAATCCATTTTCTTTGTTTCTAAGCACGAACAAATGACTTATGAATATTCACAAATTAATGATATTGAAGTAAGGACTAATGGAAAAAATAAAAATAGTTGGATTTTAAGCCTTAAAATAGGCCGTTCAAAACGTACATTCGATGATATTAAGAAAAACGATGATAGCCAAGAATTTATAGAGATTTTAGAATACATAATAGCTAATCAATCAAAAGAAATTCTAACGACAGTTACACATGATTTTGATTATTTTTTACATGCTGAAAAATTAAATGATTTACAAAATCGAAATGTTAAAATTACTTCATTTCTAATGAAGAGGGACAATCTAAATCTGTCGAAAAATGGTGAACGATTATTGCGTGAAAAGCATAAAGGTGCTTCCTTGATAGCGGAAGGCTTTTTTCAAGAGGATAGACAAAGTAAGGGTAATTTTATTGTACTCGACAATC
>NZ_JAVAXX010000405.1:0-4253 GCF_042709275.1 Bacillus sp. LR_5
CGTATAGCCGGCAAGAATATCAGGGTTATTTTTGCTTTCACCCTCAACTAATACTTCGACAACCTTGCCTTCGTATTCCTTCATTTTTTTAGCAGAAATTTCATTCACCAGTGCGTTTAGACGCTGCAGGCGTTCTTTTTTCACACGCATCGGTACATTATCTTTCATCTTAGCAGCCGGAGTGCCCTCACGCGGAGAGTAAATGAACGTATAGGCGCTGTCAAACTCCACTTCACGGTATAGAGAAAGCGTTTCTTCAAACTGTTCGTCCGTTTCATTTGGAAATCCGACGATAATGTCCGTTGTCAAAGAAGCGTTTGGCATTGCTTCTTTAATTTTTCGCACCAGCTCCATGTAACGCTCTCTGTCATATTTGCGGGCCATCAGCTTCAGAACTTCTGAGCTTCCTGATTGAACCGGAAGATGAATGTGATCAAGCAGATTTCCGCCTTTTGCCAGCACTTCAATGAGGCGGTCGTCAAAGTCGCGCGGATGACTCGTTGTAAAACGGATTCTCGGGATATCGATTTTTCTCAGTTCATCCATCAAATCACCAAGTCCGTACGTCATATCTTCAAAGTCTTTTCCATACGCGTTTACGTTTTGGCCTAACAGAGTAATTTCCTTATAGCCTTCACTTGCGAGCCTTCTCACTTCCTGAATGATATCCTCAGGGCGGCGGCTTCTTTCTTTTCCGCGTGTGTAAGGCACAATGCAATACGTACAGAATTTGTCACAGCCGTACATGATATTGACCCAGCCCTTAATTTTTCCATTTCGGACTTTCGGAAGGTTTTCAATAACGTCCCCTTCCTTAGACCAAACTTCTACAACCATTTCTTTTGAAAGGTATGCTTCTGACAAAAGCTCCGGCAGGCGATGAATGTTATGCGTTCCGAAAATCATATCGACAAACGGATGTTTTTTCAAAATACGGTTCACGACTGATTCCTCTTGGGACATACAGCCGCACACGCCTAAAATCAGATCGGGATTGTTTTTTTTCAGTGCTTTTAAGTGCCCGAGCTCACCAAACACCTTGTTTTCAGCATTTTCACGGATTGCACATGTATTTAACAAAATGACATTGGCGTCGTCAACAGAGTTTGTCGCTTCGTAACCGAGCGCCATAAAGATCCCTGCCATAACCTCTGTATCGTGTTCATTCATTTGGCAGCCGTACGTACGGATATAGAACTTTCTTCCGTCTCCCAATCCTTTAAATTGTTCAGAAATTTTAAAGTCATTATGATAAGTAACGGCTTCCTTGCCTCGTTTTTTCGCGTCTTTTAAAGAAGGCGGAATGTAAACAGCTTCAAAGTACTTGCTGTAATCCTTCTCGGATTTTTTGTCCGATGGATGAACTTGTCCGCTCTCTAATTTTTGTTTTTCATTCATGTCATATTTTCTCCTTTCAAACCAAACTTCCACCCTTCAGTATAAAGGTTATTGAAGCTCTGCACAACTGGCAACCTATCATTGTACACTCATTGAGAATAATAATCAATAAGGAATCAAAAGAGGAAGAGTAAACTCTTCCTCTTGTTACAATAGCTGGAGCTCCTTTGCCGTCTTTTCGATGACATCAAGCGCCTGATCCAGTTCATCTTTAGTGTGCTCTGCTGTTATAATCGTGCGAATTCTGGCTTTTCCCTTTGCTACAGTCGGGAAAACGATACTTTGGGCAAAAACACCGTGAGAAAGGAGCTGATCTGAAAATTGCTTTGCCACACCTTCATCACCTATTAAAATAGGAAGAATCGGCGTTTGACTCTCTGTGAGAGTCAAACCCATTTTCACAAGCATTGCTTTAAAATAGGCAGTATTCTCCCACAAGCGCTCCATATGCTCCGGCTCTTCAAGCAAGACATCAATCGCTTCCATACAAGCTGCAGTGACAGCCGGCGGATGAGATGTGCTGAATAAAAATGGACGGCCTTTATGGCGCAAATAATCGATCAGCACCTTTGAACCTGCAGCGTAGCCGCCGAGCACTCCGATTGCCTTGCTTAATGTTCCGACCTGAATATGCACTCTGCCGTCAAGACCGAAGTGATTTACCGTTCCCCTGCCTTTTTCGCCAAGTACTCCGGATGCATGGGCGTCATCCACCATCACAAATGCGTCATATTTCTCAGCGAGCTCTACAATATCAGGCAGAGGAGCTATGTTGCCATCCATGGAAAATACGCCGTCTGTCACAATCAGACGCATCCGATAATTCATTGACTTTCTCAGCACCCGCTCTAAATCACTCATATTGACGTGCTGATACACCTTTTTATCCGCCTTTGTCAGTCGAATTCCGTCAATAATAGAGGCATGGTTCAATTCATCTGAGATGACAATGTCCTCTTTTGATAGAATACTTGAAAGTACGCCTTGGTTTGTTGTGAAGCCTGATTGGAATACAAGTGCTGCCTCCGTTTTTTTAAAGGCTGCCAGCTTTTTCTCAAGCTCTTGATGCATTGTAAATGTACCGGCAATCGTTCTCACTGATCCGGTGCCGGCTCCATACTGCTGAACGGCCTCCTGTGCGGCGTTGATGAGTCTAGGATGTGAAGTGAATCCGAGGTAATTATTAGAAGATAGCTGAATGACTTTTTGGTGATTCACTGTGACAGATGGGCCCTGCATAGATTCAAGCTGTTTTATGTCTTGCCATGTATGGTTTTCTTTCATACTATCAAGCTCTGCTTTTAAAAACTCAAATTCCTTCGTCATGTTTATCCCCCTTTATGGAATTAAAATTACTTTTCCGCACTGCCCGCTTCTCATCAGTTCGAAACCTTTTTCAAACTCCTCTAATGGAAACTGATGGGTAATAACAGGTGCAAGATCGATCACGTTTGAACTGATCAACTGAGACACCTGGCGCCATGTTGAAAACATTTTTCTTCCTGTGATTCCTTGGATGGTAAGCCCTTTAAATACCACTTTATTCGTCAAATCAATTGTCACCGGATGTTCCGGCAAGCTGAGAATATGAAATCTTCCGCCATTCGCAGCCATCGCAAGACCTTGGGCAATCGCTGAGGGATGGCCCGACATCTCACAAACAAGATCTGCTCCTTCTCCACTCGTTAAAGCGCTTACAATTTTGAGCGGGTCTTCTTTTTCAATAGAAACAGTACAAGTCGCTCCCATTTGTTTTGCAAGCCTCAGCCTGTATTCATTCTTATCAATCGCTATCACCTGAGAAGCTCCTGCTGCTTTTGCAACCGCAACAGCCATAAGACCAATCGGCCCGCATCCAATGACTGCAGTCGTTCCTCCTGCAGGCTGGCTCTCGAGTACGGTATGAACTGCATTTCCTAAAGGCTCTTGAATGGAAGCAATTGACGGGTCCATATCAGCGGGATTTCTCCAAATGTTATCAGCTGGAACTTTTACATACTCCGCAAAACAGCCTGCCGTGTCCACTCCGATTATAGCAGTATTGGTACACACATGAGATTTTCCTGTTACGCAAGGGACACATTCACCACAGACAATGTGTGTTTCCGCAGACACATACTCTCCCACTTTTACACTGCTGACATTCTCTCCCACGTCCTCTACGATGCCGCTGAACTCATGGCCGAAAACATAGGGTGTTTTGATTCTCTGACGTGCCCATTGATCCCAATTATAAATGTGGACATCCGTGCCGCATATGGAAGCGGCTTTCACTTTTATGAGGACTTCATGTTTATCAATCTCAGGAATGGGAACTTCAGTCAGCACAGCACCGAACGCCCCGTCCTTTTTCATTAGAGCTTTCATCTTTCCACTCTGCATGTACAATCCTCCTTGAAAAATTCTTGTTATATTCGGATTGTACCATGATATGGAATAAGCGTAAACAGCACTGTCTTTTACAGATGGACAAAAGTATCTGTCTTGAAAAATGGGCGGAATTTTTTTTTGAAACGTTTTAGCTCATTTCTGATTTTGTATATTCGCTCATTTATGTGCTAAAAATACTATTGGGAGAAAATATCACAATAAATGAAAAACAACCTGTTTGCATTACGCAAACAGGTTGAGAATGCTTTATTTGTTTTTAGCGAGGCTCCACGATTAATTTAATCGCTGTTCTTTCTTCCCCATCGATTTGAATATCTGTAAAAGCCGGAATACAAATCAAATCAACGCCGCTAGGCGCCACAAATCCCCTGGCAATCGCCACAGCTTTTACAGCCTGGTTTAATGCACCCGCTCCGATCGCTTGAATCTCGGCGGCTCCTCGCTCTCTCAACACGCCTGCAAGC
>NZ_JAVAXX010000406.1:0-4251 GCF_042709275.1 Bacillus sp. LR_5
AGACGGCTTGATAATTACAGAATGAAGACGTTTTTTCTCCGCCTCGATCGCCGCTTTTTTCTTCTCAAAAGCCGCATAGCGCTCATCAGAAATCAATCCAATGCGATGTCCGATTTCTGTCAGACGCAAATCAGCATTGTCATGGCGAAGCAGCAATCTGTATTCCGCACGTGATGTCAAAAGACGATATGGCTCATTGGTACCTTTTGTCACAAGGTCATCAATCAGAACACCAATATAGGCGTCAGAACGGCTTAAAATCACTTCTTCTTTTCCAAGCGCTTTTCGTCCTGCATTGATTCCCGCCATAATCCCTTGTCCCGCAGCTTCTTCATAACCGGAAGTTCCGTTAATTTGGCCTGCAGTGTAAAGGTTTGTGATTTTTTTTGTTTCAAGTGTCGGCCAGAGCTGTGTCGGTACGATTGCATCATACTCGATCGCATAGCCGGCTCTCATCATTTGCACGTTTTCAAGTCCAGGAATCGTTGCAAGCATTCTTTGCTGTACGTCTTCTGGAAGACTTGTAGATAAACCTTGGACATAGACTTCCTGTGTATTTCTGCCTTCCGGCTCAAGGAAGATTTGGTGACGCGGTTTATCATTAAATCGTACAACTTTATCTTCAATGGACGGGCAGTATCTTGGGCCCGTACCTTTGATCATACCGGAATACATCGGTGAACGGTGAAGGTTGCTGTCAATAATTTCATGTGTCTCAGGGCTTGTATATGTTAGCCAGCAAGGGAGCTGATCTGTGATATATTCCACTGTTTCATATGAGAAAGCGCGAGGCACATCGTCACCAGGCTGAATTTCCGTTTTGCTGTAATCAATCGTGTCGCTTTTAACGCGAGGCGGCGTACCTGTTTTAAAACGAACAAGGTCAAAACCAAGTTCCTCCAAATGCTCAGAAAGCTTAATAGAAGGCTGCTGGTTATTCGGGCCGCTTGAGTAAGACAGATCGCCAAGAATGATACGTCCTCTTAAATATGTCCCTGTCGTCATGACAACTGCTTTCGCACGATAATGTGCGCCGGTTTGTGTAATAACGCCTCGGCATTCGCCGTCTTCAACGATCAGCCGCTCCACAATTCCTTGCAGCAATGTTAAGTTTGGTTCTTTTTCAAGCGTATTTTTCATTTCGTGCTGATATTGGAATTTGTCTGCTTGCGCACGCAATGCACGAACCGCAGGACCTTTTCCTGTATTCAGCATTCTCATTTGAATATGCGTTTTATCGATGTTTCTTCCCATTTCTCCGCCGAGCGCGTCAATTTCGCGGACGACAATCCCTTTTGCGGGGCCGCCGACAGACGGATTACATGGCATAAATGCAACCATATCTAGGTTGATGGTCAAGACAAGCGTTTTGGCGCCTTGGCGTGCAGATGCGAGGGCAGCCTCAACACCGGCATGCCCGGCGCCAATCACAATCACATCGTATTGGCCTGCTTCATACCCCATGATTCTAGTTCCTCCTTTTATTATTTTCCTAAACAGAATTGTGAAAAGAGCTGATCAATTAAGCTTTCGTGGACAGAATCTCCAATGATTTCCCCTAAAAGCTCCCAGCATCTTGTAAGGTCAATTTGCACCATGTCGATCGGGACATCCTGTTCGATGCCGCTAAGCGCATCTTCAATGGCGCGTTTTGCTTGCTGTAAAATAGAGATGTGACGTGTGTTGCTGACATAAGTCAGATCACCGCTTTCAATGGCACCCGTGTAGAACAATGATTGAATCGCTTCTTCCAGATCATTGATGCCTTCCTCTTTTAAAAGAGATGTCGTAACAACTGGACGTCCATTGGCAAGCTCACGGACACGTTCAGTGTCAATCTTCGCCTCAAGGTCAGTCTTATTCAAAATCACGATAACATCCATGCCCTCAACGGTTTCAAAAAGCTTCACGTCTTCTTCAGAAAGCTCTTCACTATAATTAAGCACAAGTAAAATCAGGTCCGCTTCCTTTAGGACCTGGCGAGAACGTTCAACACCGATTCGCTCAACAATATCCTCTGTTTCACGAATACCTGCTGTATCAACCAGACGAAGCGGGACGCCCCTTACATTCACGTATTCCTCAATCACATCCCGCGTCGTTCCGGGAATATCGGTTACAATGGCTTTTGCCTCATGAACGAGGCTGTTCAGAAGAGATGATTTTCCTACGTTTGGCCGGCCAATAATGACGGTAGAAAGACCTTCACGCAAGATTTTTCCTTGCTCAGAAGTCCTCAGCAACGCCTCAATTTCCTTTTTCACGGCGGTTGCCTTTTCGACTAAAATCTGATGCGTCATTTCCTCTACATCATCATACTCCGGATAATCGATATTCACCTCAACATGGGCCAGTGTTTCTAAAATCTCACTGCGCAAACGGCGCACCAAAGCAGAAAGACGCCCTTCCATTTGATTCATAGCAACGTTCATTGCCCGGTCCGTTTTCGCTCTGATTAAGTCCATAACCGCTTCCGCCTGTGAAAGATCGATTCGGCCGTTTAAAAACGCACGTTTCGTAAATTCACCAGGCTCTGCCAGTCTCGCTCCCTCTCTCAATGCAAGCTGAAGCACTTGGTTCACAGTCACAATTCCCCCGTGACAGTTAATCTCGATGACATCTTCTCGTGTAAAAGTTCTCGGTGCTTTTAACACTGATACCATTACTTCCTCAACGACACGATCCGAAGGTCTGTCTACGATATGACCATAATGAATCGTATGTGATTCGACCGAGCTGAGTGTTTTCCCCTTCGGTCCCTTATAAATTTTATCTGCGATTTGAATGGCTTCTGGTCCGCTCAACCGTACAATCGCAATCGCGCCTTCTCCCATCGGTGTGGAAATTGCCGCAATTGTATCCATGTTGTTCACCTCTCTTTACTTATACTTCATCTATATAAAAAAATTTTTATTATGCCAAAACTAAAAGATAACATAGTTTGGTTCGAAGTGGAAGATTTGTTATCCACAGAAATAGAAATTCGTCCCTTATTACTTTAACTTATCCACATGTGAATAACAATTAATTTTATTTCCTGAACTTCCTTTTTATCAACAGGATACACCTAAAAAGAAAAAACTTAAACGGCAAAACCTTGATATTACTAGGAAAAGTAGATTTTTCGGATACAAAAAAACCGAAATCCAATTTTTATCGGACTTCGGTTTTATGCTATCTTTTATGGGAAATAACGAGATGACGATTTTCGCCTTCACCCATTGAATATGTTTTGATCTGGTGGTTTGCATATCCAGAAAGAGTATCGTGAATAATTTTTCTTTCGCTGGACGGCATGGGCTCAAGCTGGATGGATTTTTTCGTTTTCAAAACCTGGTCAGCAAGCTTGATGGCCAGCTGGCTCAGTGTTTCTTTTCTTTTCAAACGATAGTTTTCTGCATCCACCGTCACATTTTTATATTGGCCAGGATAACGGTTAAGGGCAAGCTGTGTCAAAGTTTCAAGGGCGTTTAAGGTTTGTCCTCTTTTCCCAATCAACAATGCTGCCTTTTCACCTGTTATATGATATCTCACTGTCTTTTTGCTTTCTTGAACAGTCACATCAGACTTCCCGGCAATGGCTTCGGCAATCGTTTGAAGATATAACTTCGCTTGCTGAATCGGATCAATCTTTTCAACCAGCTTTACGATCGCAGGCTTTTTACCGAAAATGCCGAGAAACCCTTTGTTTCCCTCTTCAATAACAGTAATTTCTACCTTATCCTTCGTTAATCCCAGCTCTTGCAATCCGGACTGTACTGCTTCATCGACATTTCGCCCTGCAGCAGTCACATTCCTCACTTTTTCTTTCCTCCGGCTTTTTGCGGCTCAGGATTTTTTTTAATATCAGGTCCTTTAATGAGGAAAGTTTGCGCAATCATAAACAAGTTACCAACTACCCAATAAAGAGAAAGAGCCGCCGGGAAGTTGATCGCAAATACGATAATCATAATTGGCATAATCCAAAGCATCATCGCCATTTGCGGATTTTGCTGCGCATTGCCAGCCATCATCAGTTTTTGCTGAACAAATGTAGCGACACCGGCAACGATAGGAAGAATATAGTAAGGATCTTTTTCTCCTAAGTCAAACCATAAGAAGCTATGCTCTGAAATCGCCTGGGTTCTCATGATCGCATGATAGAATCCAATTAAAATCGGCATCTGGATCAAAATCGGGAAACATCCCGCCAATGGATTGACACCATGCTTTTGGAATAAAGCCATTGTTTCCTGCTGAAGCTTTTGCTGC
>NZ_JAVAXX010000407.1:0-4239 GCF_042709275.1 Bacillus sp. LR_5
GCTCAAAACAAAGTACAGAGATTTTAACGGCTATTCTTTCACATAAAAAAATAGACTGCAAAACATCTACAGTCTATTTTTGCACTGCTATGCGGTATGTTACACCCATTGTGTCATTTTCAATTGAGATAGATGCCTTATGGAGAGTTAAAATTCGTTTTACGATGCTTAGACCAATGCCGAATTCGCCTTTCTTCCCTTTATTAAAAGGCTCATAGAGGCTGGAGAGCATCTCATCTTCAATATGCGGACCGTCATTTTTAATGGTGATCACGATATTTCGATCATCTTGTTTCATGCTGATTTCTATTTTTGTCTCAGCATAGCGGATTTGATTTTCCAGAATGTTTTCGAGGAGTTTGTTCCATTGCTCCGGATCGCCCGGCATCAAAATATCCTCTTCTACATCAATTTCCCACGATAGTTCTTTCCGCGCCCACTTCAATCGTTCGATGACTTCTTCTGTCACTTCCACAATACTGAACATGTCGTGCTGCACTTTTTGCTTCGCTAAATAATCCAGCTTCGTTAAATATAATAAATCCTTTATTTTTTTCTCCAGCTTAAGAGCTTCGCATTCAATAACATCTACAGTGTTTTCAAGGTCTCCTTTAGGAAAAATCCCGTCTTTAATTGATTGTGTATAGCCTCTGATGACCATGACCGGCGTTTTTAAATCATGAGAGATATTTTGCAATAGAGTTCTTTCTGTTTCATCCTTTTGCACAAGCTTTTGGCGCATCTCTTCGATGGTATGGCCCAATTTGCCGATTTCATCTTTCCGGTCCACTTTTACTGGGTCATCCCAATCCTGTTCAGAAATCCGTTTGACGTGTTTTTCAAATGATACAAGAGGCCTTGATAAATACTTTGCAAGCCAAATAGCCGGAATCCAGCTTAATAAAATGACGACAGCTATAATAAACAGAAGCTGTTTGAACAAGGTATAGGCCAAATCGTCCCGATAAGAATCAAGCGCGTAAGAGAGCATCATCGCTGATTGTCCATTGACGGAAAGTCCCTTTTTAATGACAAAAAACACTTTCTCTCCATTGACGTCGGCGCTGTAACGTTTCTTTTTAGCTTCCTGCTTATCAGCCAGCTTGTACACCTTGTGGATAAATGAAGATGACAGAATGCTTAAATCCTTGTCTGAAGAAGCCTCTTCATTTTCAGGAAGGAGCACGTGCTGTACGGAGCGGACAGTTGTCGGCGCCGTCGCTTCCTCGCTGTAATAGCGCCTTTCAATCGAACCTGGCAGGCGGTACTCTGTCAGCACATGCTGCTCATTTTCAATCGTCGTATACGTTTCATTAGTGAAAAAATCTCGCAGCGTGTTTGAAAATAACACAAGCAGTAAAATCGATATCGCTAACAGGATGCCGGATATGACAACCCATATCTGAAACGCGAGCGGCTTGTTTTTCATGATGACATCATCCTGTAGCCGAAACCGTAAATCGTCTCCACCTTCAATTCAGGCATCTTTCTGCGCAGTCTCCGGACGAGATCATCAACGACCCGGTCTGTTCCGAAGTAGTCATGTCCCCACACTTTTAGGAGGATATCCTCACGAGAGTATGGATGCCCTTTATGATGGATAAATAATAGCAGCAGATCAAATTCCTTTGACGTCAAATTGATGATATTCCCGTTCTCGTCATAGACCTCGCGGGCGTCTTCAGCGACCCGATACGAGGAGACGGCAATTTCATTTTTTTGGGCAGGAGGAGCTTCCTTATATACGAGCTGCAGCAGCTTTTGCACACGGATAATCAGCTCCCGCGGCAGAAACGGCTTTGAAATGTAGTCATTGCTGCCAAGCTCTAAGCCAAGCACTCTGTCAATATCCGCATCTCGGGCGGAAATAAAAATGACCGGCACGTCAGGATCTTTCGCCTTGATTTCTTTTATTAATGTATAGCCGTCGGTATCCGGCAGCATGATATCGAGAATCCATAGGTGGGGAGACGGTGTCATTTTCTTTCTGGCGTCTTCACCTTTCGTAAAAGATGTAATGTTCCAGCCCTCATTCTCTAAATACTTCGTCAGCAGTTCATTCAGGTTATCCTCATCTTCAACTAGATAAATGGTGTATGACAAGGCTCTTCACATCCTTTCAACGTCATTATAAACTAGTTTTAACATACGGCAGGCAATTTTCATAATTTCACATATTCTTTTCATTTTTATCCCACAATGTTTGTTTATGATATGGTTAAGGGAAGAAAGGAAGAGAAAAAGAGCGAGGAAGATGTAAGATGATCAAACATATTCTATTTTGGTGCTTTGCTTTTCTCCTCATTATTGGGACAATTGAACTTGTACATGCGATGAATATGTAACGATAAATGAATAACCGTTAAAGGAGTGCAAGAACATGGATTATCGACGTGATGACCAAAACGATCAACATCAAACAGAACCTTCACATACAGAACAGCAGAATACAGAAAACCAGAAGCTGATTGGACATTCTGAACAAGAATTGCTTGACGCGCCTGTGTCGTATGAAGCGGGACGGCAGGAAACGGCTTCTGCACTAGAAATGGAAAAGCAAGAAACGGCTGTGAAAAAAGAAAAGAAAAGGAGAGCCGCATGGCTGAGCCCGATTTTAGGCGGTATTATCGGCGGGGGCCTCATGCTTGGCATCGCGCCTTATCTGCCGTCAGACCAAAATCAGGCGACCGAGACCGCTTCCGCAAATAAACAGGTGCAGTCTGATAATTTTACAACGGCGCCGATAACGAACGCATCAAACATCGCTGATATGGTAGAGGATTTAGAGCCTACGATTGTCGGAATCTCAAATATCCAAACCTCTCAAAATAACACATTCGGCACGGGAGGAGGCTCCAGCTCAGAAAGTGAAAGCGGAACCGGGTCAGGTGTTATTTTCAAAAAAGACAGCAATAAAGCGTATATCATTACAAACAACCATGTCGTTGAAGGCGCGAACAAGCTGACTGTTACGCTATACAACGGAGAAACGGAAACTGCCAAGCTTGTCGGCAGTGATACCATTACTGATTTGGCAGTTTTGGAAATCAGCAGCAAGAACGTCAAAAAAGTGGCGAGCTTTGGTGACTCTTCACAGCTGCGCACGGGCGAAAAGGTAATCGCTATCGGTAACCCGCTCGGACAGCAGTTTTCCGGTACAGTGACACAAGGTATCATTAGCGGACTGAACCGGACAATTGATGTGGATACAACACAGGGGACGGTGGAAATGAACGTGCTGCAAACCGATGCAGCGATCAATCCGGGGAACAGCGGAGGCCCATTAATCAATGCAAGCGGCCAGGTCATCGGCATCAACAGCTTGAAGGTGAGCGAAAGCGGCGTGGAATCACTTGGATTTGCGATCCCAAGCAATGATGTCGAGCCGATTGTTGACCAGCTGCTGCAAAACGGGAAGGTGGACCGTCCGTTTTTAGGCGTGCAGATGATTGACATGTCACAAGTTCCTGAAACCTATCAGGAAAATACGCTCGGCCTGTTTGGAGATCAATTGGGCAAAGGTGTTTATGTAAAAGAAGTTCAAGCAAATTCGCCGGCAGAAAAAGCAGGTATTAAATCTGAGGATGTCATTGTCAAACTAAACGGTAAAGACGTGGAAAGCAGTGCGGATATCCGTCAGATCCTTTACAAAGACTTAAAAGTCGGAGATAAAACAACAATCCAAGTGCTGCGAAAGGGAAAAACGAAAACGTTGAACGCGACACTGACCAAGCAGACAGAAAGCAGTTCAAGCTAAGAAAAAAACAAAAAGCTGAACCCAAATAGGGTTCAGCTTTTTTTATCCTAAGTAAGAGGAAAGCATCCACACTTGTTTTTCAACTTCTTCAATTAATCCGACAAACAAGTCCGCTGTCGCATTGTCTTGATTTTCTTCAGCCAGGCCGATCACGAATTTAGATTCGCTGCTGATTTGTTTGTAGTCGTTTACCAATGCTTGTACCATTTCTGAAGCTGATGTTTCGTTTCCGCCGTCTGTGATAGATGCATGCTCAGTGTATTCTTTCACTGTGGCAACAGGCTGTCCGCCAATCGCCAGCAGGCGCTCAGCGATTGTATCGACTGTTTCAGCCGCATGGTCATAAAGTTCTTCAAATTTCTCGTGCAATGTAAAGAAATGAGGCCCTTTCACATACCAATGGAAACGGTGGAGCTTAGAGTATAAAAGAAACCAGTTTGATAATTTGTGTGTTCATTGAATTCTCAACTAATGTTTGATTT
>NZ_JAVAXX010000408.1:0-4158 GCF_042709275.1 Bacillus sp. LR_5
GTTTTGAAGAAGTTCGCTTTCATTTGTTTCTTCCTGCTGTTCATCAGCGGCAGCTTGTTCTTCAATGATTTCTTGCTCTTCTGTTTCGTTTTGTTCAACGGTTTGTTTTTCTTCTGACATTGTGTTCACCTCCCTCAAAGTGTAAGGAGAAGGACAGGTGCTGCCCTTCGATAAATTTTGCCAAAATTCCCTTATTCATCATACAGACTTGTTAATGCTTTTGACAAGTCCGAAGTCACATGCTGAAGCAGGCTGACAACCCTGGAATAATTCATGCGGGTCGGGCCGATAATCGCAATTGAGCCGATCTGCTTCTGGTCTACGGAATAAGAAGCCGTAATCAGACTGCAATTTTCCATCTCTTCATAGTCGTTTTCTTTTCCGATTTTAATCGAAATTCCCGTGTGCGGGGATTGAACCAGCTTTAAAACATCCTGTTCCTTCTCAATTAATGAAAGGAGCGACCGAACTCGGGTGATATCATGGAACTCAGGCTGGTTCAGCATATTGATTTTCCCGCCAAAAAACAACTTTTCAACATGATTTGTGGAATGAAAGGTTGAACGAAGCGCGTCGAGTATATTGTCATAGTTCTTAATGTGCTGTCTTAGGTACATGACAACTTCTTTAAATATGCGCTCATTCAGTTCATCCATTGGAACGCCGCTTAAACGGTCGTTCAGTATATTTACCAGTTTTTCAATATCAGACAGATCCATTTTGGTCGGAAAGTTAATCGTTTTGTTTTCCACATGCCCCGTATTGGTAACGAGAATCGCTACCGCCATATCAGGCTGAATCGGAATGATTTGAATCTGTTTAAGGTAATTCTCACTCAGCTTCGGCCCGAGTACGATAGATGTGTAATTCGTCAGATCGGACAAAATTTGCGCTGATTTTTGAACTGTCTTCTCCAGCTCGAAAATTTTCTCTTTGAAGATCGAGTGGATTTGGTCCAGGTCGCTTTTCGTCAATTTGACGGGTGACAGCAAATGGTCAACATAGTACCGATACCCTTTTTCTGACGGAACACGTCCTGAGGATGAATGGGTTTTTTCAATAAAGCCCAATTCCTCCAAGTCAGCCATCTCGTTTCTTATTGTTGCAGAGCTAAATGTGATTTCATCTTTTTT
Source organism: Bacillus sp. LR_5 (assembly GCF_042709275.1). Classification (NCBI taxonomy): domain Bacteria; kingdom Bacillati; phylum Bacillota; class Bacilli; order Caryophanales; family Bacillaceae; genus Bacillus; species Bacillus sp. LR_5. The sequence continues at coordinate 1,134 of NZ_JAVAXX010000408.1, forward strand.
CGAAAGAGTTCTTGATCCCACCGGCTGTGCCGATTTAATAAAATCGTTGATTATAACCTGAAGGATCAGCAGCTGACGATTTGTTAACATCATCATCACCTCTGTTAGCACTCTCAATAAGCGAGTGCTAATTCTATAACAAAAGTATCAAACCACAAGAAAAATGTCAATTATAACTCACCCAAAAAAGCGCCAAAAACTTCATTGCCTAATAATTTCCCTTGATGAGTCAAATAAACGGCAGACTCTGAATTGTGAATCAGCCCTTTTTCAGCGAGGTCTTTTAACACGCTTGGGAAAAGTCCATCCAGGGAACGGCCGTATTTTTCTGCGAATCGTTTTTTGCTGACACCGGCTGTTTTTCTCAAACCTAAAAACATTTCTTCCTCAATCTGTTCTTCTGTTGTCACTTCATGTGTATCTCTGTACGGAAAACCCTTTTCAGCTATCAGGTCAATGTAATGCTTAACAGGTCCGACGTTCACTGTTCGTGTGCCGCCGATATATCCGTGAGCGCCGGCTCCGAAACCGAAATATTGTTCGTTGCTCCAATACGTTAGATTGTGCTTAGATTCCATGCCTGCCTTAGCAAAGTTGCTGATTTCATATTGATGAATGCCGTGAGCTTCCATCTGGCTCATCACCATTTCATACATTTCAGCTTCCTGCTCCTGCGGCGGAAGATGAAGCCGCCCTTTTTGCATCAAATTATAAAATACCGTTTTCGGTTCTACAATAAGGGAGTAAACGGAATAATGCTCGGCATCCAGTGATAAAGCAGTGTTTATGGAATGTTCCAGATGCTTGAGGGTTTGCCCCGGAAGCCCGAACATGAGATCAAGACTGATATTCTCAAAACCGATTGCCCGCGCTCTTTCAAAAGAGGTGAATACATCTTTTTGCTTGTGCACTCGGCCGATTTTTTCTAACAGATCGTCTTCGAACGTTTGCACACCAAAGCTGAGGCGATTTACGCCTGCTTCTTTTAATATTTTTAATTTCTCTGCGGACAAATCGTCAGGATTCGCTTCAACCGCAAATTCCGATAAGTCGCTTGAGGGCTTTACCACGCGGTTGATCATATCCATCAGCTTTTTAAGCTGTTCCTCAGACAGGGAGGTCGGCGTGCCTCCTCCGATAAAGATTGTTTTAAGATCAGGCTGCCCGGTTTTTGCTATTGTATTTATCATTTCCTGTTCGAGTGCGTTTAAATACTCGTCGACTGGCTGACTTTGAATAAAATATTTATTGAAATCGCAGTAGTGGCAAATATGCTCACAAAATGGGATATGGATATAAGCTGATTTCAACGGATTCACCTTCTTTACAGAAAGAAGCCGCAGTACAAGACTGCGGCGGCTTCTATTGTTTTTTCGGACTGTCGTCCATTTTCAGAACTGCCATAAATGCTTCTTGCGGCACTTCAACTGAGCCGACCTGCTTCATACGGCGTTTTCCTTCTTTTTGTTTTTCAAGAAGTTTCCGTTTACGCGAGATGTCCCCTCCGTAACATTTAGCCAATACGTTTTTACGCATTGCTTTTATGGTGGAGCGGGCCACGATTTTCTGGCCGATTGCGGCTTGTACCGGAACTTCAAACTGCTGGCGCGGAATGAGTTCTTTCAGTTTTTCAACGATCACTTTTCCCCGTTCATATGCGTAATCACGATGCACGATAAAGGAAAGGGCATCGATTTTTTCACCATTCAGCATAATGTCCATTTTCACAAGCTTGGACGGTTTGTAGCCGATCAGTTCATAATCAAAGGACGCATAGCCTTTAGTGCTTGATTTCAGCTGATCAAAAAACTCATATACGATTTCCGCTAATGGCATATCATAAATGATGCTGACACGGTTTGCGTCTAAATACTGCATATCAATGAAATTGCCGCGTTTTCCTTGGCAAAGCTCCATTACAGCGCCGACATAGTCATTCGGCACCATCATCGTCGCTTTTACGTATGGCTCCTCAACCCTTTCGATCTTTTGAGGATCCGGCATGTTGGACGGGTTGTCGACAACGACCTTTTCGCCGTCTGTCATATACACGTCATAGATAACGCTTGGCGCTGTCGTAATCAGGTCGATGTTGAACTCACGCTCAATTCGCTCCTGAATGATCTCCATGTGAAGCATGCCTAAAAATCCGCAGCGGAACCCGAATCCAAGCGCTTGCGAAGTTTCCGCTTCATATTGAAGGGAGGAATCATTCAGCTCAAGCTTTTCAAGAGCTTCCCTTAAATCATTATACTTCGCTGTATCAATCGGATACAAACCACAGTACACCATCGGGTTTAGCTTGCGGTATCCCGGCAGCGCTTCTTCTGCAGGATTGGCAGCGCTCGTTATTGTATCACCGACACGTGTGTCACCGACATTTTTGATTGAGGCAGTCAGGAAGCCTACATCACCGACCGTCAGTTCATTTGTCGGAGTTGCTTTCGGCGTGAACACGCCCACCTCTGTTACTTCGAATTCTTTCCCGGTTGCCATCATTTTGATTTTTTGTCCCGGCTTTACCGTTCCTTCAACGACTCTGATATAAGCCACGACACCGCGGTAGGCGTCATAAAGCGAGTCGAAGATCAGCGCTTTGAGCGGCGCCTCCGGATCTCCGGTCGGAGCTGGCACCTTTTCTACGATTTGTTCTAAAATCTCCTCAATCCCGATACCGGCTTTTGCTGAAGCAAGCACGGCTTCTGATGCGTCAAGGCCGATAACGTCTTCTACCTCTTGGCGCACACGTTCGGGCTCGGCGCTCGGAAGGTCGATTTTATTGATGACCGGAAGGATTTCAAGATCGTTGTCAAGCGCTAAGTAGACATTGGCGAGCGTCTGCGCTTCAATCCCCTGGGCTGCATCCACGACAAGAATCGCTCCCTCGCAGGCAGCAAGGCTTCGGGATACTTCATACGTGAAGTCGACGTGTCCCGGCGTATCGATTAGATGAAAGATATATTCTTCTCCGTCTTTTGCTTTATATTTAAGCTGAACAGAGTTTAATTTAATGGTTATGCCCCGC
>NZ_JAVAXX010000409.1:0-4158 GCF_042709275.1 Bacillus sp. LR_5
ATTTTGAAGAAGTTCGCTTTCATTTGTTTCTTCCTGCTGTTCTTCAGCGGCAGCTTGTTCTTCAATGACTTCTTGCTCTTCTGTTTCGTTTTGTTCAACGGTTTGTTTTTCTTCTGACATTGTGTTCACCTCCCTCAAAGTGTAAGGAGAAGGGCGGGTGCTGCCCTTCGATAAAATTTGCCAAAATTCCCTTATTCATCATACAAACTTGTTAATGCTTTTGACAAGTCCGAAGTCACATGCTGAAGCAGGCTGACAACCCTGGAATAATTCATGCGGGTCGGACCGATGATCGCAATTGAGCCGATCTGCTTCTGATCAACGGAATAAGAAGCCGTAATCAGACTGCAGTTTTCCATCTCTTCATAGTCGTTTTCTTTCCCGATTTTAATCGAAATTCCCGTGTGTGGGGATTGAACGAGCTTTAAAACATCCTGTTCTTTTTCAATTAATGAGAGAAGCGACCGAACTCTGGTGATATCATGGAACTCCGGCTGGTTCAGCATATTGATTTTTCCGCCGAAAAACAATTTTTCAACGTGATTTGTGGAATGAAAGGTTGAACGAAGCGCGTCAAGTATATTGTCATAGTTCTTAATGTGCTGTCTTAGGTACATGACGACTTCCTTAAATATGCGCTCATTCAGTTCATCCATTGGAACGCCGCTTAAACGGTCGTTCAATATATTTACCAGTTTTTCAATATCAGACAGATCCATTTTGGCTGGAAAATTAATCGTTTTGTTTTCCACATGCCCTGTATTGGTAACGAGAATTGCTACCGCCATATCAGGCTGAATCGGTATGATTTGAATCTGTTTAAGGTAATTCTCACTCAGCTTCGGCCCGAGTACGATGGATGTGTAATTCGTCAGATCGGACAATATTTGCGCTGATTTTTGAACTGTCTTCTCCAGCTCGAAAATTTTCTCTTTGAAGATCGAGTGGATTTGGTCCAGGTCGCTTTTTGTCAGTTTGACGGGTGAAAGCAAATGGTCAACATAGTACCGGTACCCTTTTTCCGACGGAACACGTCCTGAGGATGAATGGGTTTTTTCAATGAAGCCCAATTCTTCCAAGTCAGCCATCTCGTTTCTTATTGTTGCAGAGCTAAATGTGATTTCATCTTTTTTCGAAAGAGTTCTTGATCCTACCGGCTGTGCCGATTTAATAAAATCGTTGATTATGACCTGAAGGATCAGCAGCTGACGATTTGTTAACATCATCATCACCTCTGTTAGCACTCTCAACAAGCGAGTGCTAATTCTATAACAAAAGTATCAAACCACAAGAAAAATGTCAATTATAACTCACCCAAAAAAGCGCCAAAAACTTCATTACCTAATAATTTCCCCTGATGAGTCAAACAAACGGCAGACTCCGAATTGTGAATCAGCCCTTTTTCAGTGAGGTCTTTTAATACGTTTGGAAAAAGTTCATCCAGTGAACGACCGTATTTTTCTGCAAATCGTTTTTTGCTGACACCGGCTGTTTTTCTCAACCCCAAAAACATTTCTTCTTCAATTTGTTCCTCTGTTGTCACGTCATGTGTATCTCTATACGGAAAGCCTTTTTCGGCTATCAGGTCAATGTAATGTTTGACAGGTCCTACGTTTACTGTCCGTGTGCCGCTGATATATCCGTGGGCCCCTGCTCCGAAGCCGAAATATTCCTCGTTGCTCCAATACGTCAGATTGTGTTTTGATTCCAAACCTGCCTTGGCAAAGTTGCTGATTTCATATTGATGAATGCCGTGAGCTTCCATACGTCTCATCACCATTTCATACATTTCGGCTTCCTGCTCCTGCGGCGGAAGATGAAGCCGCCCTTTTTGCATCAAATTATAAAATACCGTTTTCGGCTCTACAATGAGGGAGTATACGGAATAATGCTCGGCATCCAGCGATAAAGCAGTGTTTAAAGAATGATCCAGATGCTTGAGGGTTTGCCCCGGGAGCCCGAACATTAAATCAAGACTGATATTGTCAAAACCGATTTCCCGCGCCCTTTCAAAAGAGGCAAATACATCTTTTTGCTTGTGCACCCGGCCGATTTTTTCTAACAGATCGTCTTCGAACGTTTGGACACCAAAGCTGAGGCGATTTACGCCGGCTTCTTTTAATATGTTTAATTTCTCTGCGGACAAGTCGTCCGGATTCGCTTCAACCGCAAATTCCGATAATGCGCTTGAGGGCTTCAGCACTCGTATGATCATGTCCATCAGCTTTTTGAGCTGTTCCTCAGAGAGAGAGGTCGGCGTGCCTCCTCCGATAAAGATCGTTTTGAGGTCAGGCTTCCCTGTTTTTGCTATTGTATTTATCATTTCCTGTTCGAGCGCGTTTAAATACTCGTCAACAGGCTGGCTTTGAATAAAATATTTATTGAAATCGCAGTAGTGGCAAATATGCTCACAAAATGGAATATGGATATAAGCTGATTTCAACGAATTCACCTTCTTTACAGAAAGAAGCCGCAGTACAGGACTGCGGCGGCTTCTATTATTTTTTCGGACTGTCGTCCATTTTCAGGACCGCCATAAATGCTTCTTGCGGCACTTCAACTGAGCCGACCTGCTTCATTCGGCGTTTTCCTTCTTTTTGTTTTTCAAGAAGCTTCCGTTTCCGCGAGATGTCTCCGCCGTAACATTTAGCCAATACGTTTTTACGCATCGCTTTAATGGTAGAGCGGGCCACGATTTTCTGGCCGATCGCCGCTTGAATCGGTACTTCAAAGTGCTGGCGCGGAATGAGCTCTTTCAGTTTTTCTACAATTACTTTTCCGCGTTCGTACGCGTAATCGCGATGCACAATAAATGAAAGGGCGTCGATTTTTTCTCCGTTCAGCATAATGTCCATCTTGACAAGTTTAGACGGTTTGTAGCCGATCAGTTCGTAATCAAAGGACGCGTAGCCTTTTGTGCTTGATTTCAGCTGATCAAAAAACTCATAGACGATTTCCGCTAATGGCATGTCATAAACAATGCTGACGCGATTAGCGTCTAAATATTGCATGTCGATAAAATTGCCGCGTTTTCCTTGGCAAAGCTCCATCACTGCACCGACATAATCGTTCGGCACCATCATTGTCGCTTTTACATACGGCTCTTCTATCCGTTCAATCTTTTGAGGGTCAGGCATATTTGATGGATTATCAACCACCACTTTTTCTCCGTCTGTCATATACACATCATATATAACACTCGGTGCTGTGGTGATCAGGTCAATTTTAAACTCACGCTCAATCCGCTCCTGGATGATTTCCATGTGAAGCATACCTAAAAATCCGCAGCGGAAACCGAATCCGAGCGCTTGGGATGTCTCTGCTTCATATTGAAGCGATGAGTCATTCAGCTCAAGCTTTTCAAGAGCTTCCCTTAAATCGTTGTATTTGGCCGTATCGATCGGATATAAACCGCAATACACCATCGGGTTCAGCTTGCGATATCCAGGCAATGCTTCGGCAGCCTGATCGGCCGCGCTTGTTATCGTGTCACCGACGCGTGTGTCACCGACATTTTTGATCGCGGCAGTTAAAAAGCCTACATCACCGACCGTCAGTTCATCTGTCGGAGTTGCTTTCGGCGTGAACACACCGACTTCTGTCACTTCAAACTCTTTGCCGGTCGCCATCATTTTGATTTTTTGCCCCGGCTTTACCGTTCCTTCAACAACTCTGATATACGCCACGACACCGCGGTAAGCGTCATAAAGCGAGTCGAAGATCAGCGCTTTGAGCGGCGCCTCCGGATCTCCGGTCGGAGCGGGCACCTTTTCTACGATCTGTTCTAAAATCTCCTCAATCCCGATACCGGCTTTTGCTGAAGCAAGCACGGCTTCTGATGCGTCAAGGCCAATAACATCCTCTACCTCTTGGCGCACGCGTTCCGGCTCGGCGCTCGGCAGATCGATTTTATTGATGACCGGAAGTATTTCAAGATCGTTGTCAAGCGCTAAGTAGACATTGGCGAGCGTCTGCGCTTCAATTCCCTGTGCTGCATCCACGACAAGAATCGCTCCTTCGCAGGCAGCAAGGCTTCGGGATACTTCGTACGTGAAGTCGACGTGTCCTGGCGTATCAATCAGATGAAAAATGTATTCCTCTCCGTCTTTTGCTTTGTATTTAAGCTGAACAGAGTTTAACTTAATCGTTATACCCCGT
>NZ_JAVAXX010000041.1:0-35699 GCF_042709275.1 Bacillus sp. LR_5
GTTTATTTGCGAAAAAAGGATTCGCAGCTACGACGATCCAAGAAATCGCCAGTGAATGCGGCATTTCGAAGGGCGCTTTTTATTTGCACTTCAAATCGAAAGAAGCGCTGCTGTTATCTGCCTGTGAATATTATATCGGTATGTCTATGAACAAAATGAAAAATATAGAAGAAGATCTCGCCGGAAAGCCCCCTAAGGAAGTGTTAAAAAAGCAAATTGGCGCTCAATTTGAGGATTTTCGCGATCATAAAGATTTTATCGTTCTTTTGCTTACCGAAAATATCATTCCGGAAAATCAAGAAATCAAGCAATACTTTTACAAAGTAACCATGGAGACGGATAAGCTGTACCGGAACGCCTTGCTGGTATCCTATGGCGAAGGAATCGAGCGGTATGTCGCAGATCTGTCCATCATGGCAAGAGGCATTGTGCATTCCTATATGAACGTGATGGTATTTAACGGTGAGCTTAATATCGATGCAGAAGAAATCTCAGCCTTTATTATTGAGAGACTGAATGATCTTGTACAGGGGCTGAGCCGTTCTGCACTCAATCCGATTGTATCAAAAGACATTTTCAACCCGATGCCTGCGGGAAAAGACCAGCTGCTTGAGGACATTCAGAAAGTGAAAGAAAACAGCACGCTGCCCGAGGATATCACCGTGTCACTTGATGTTATCGAGGAAGAATTGACTCAGGATAAACCGCGCAAGCCGATTATTAAAGGCATGCTGTCCAATTTGACCGGAACCAACGACAAAGAAGTTGAAAGGCTTCGGGCCCTCATCTCTGTCTTTATCTCAATTTGACCATAAAAAAAGCAGCCTCTAAGGGCTGCTTTTTTATTAGCGTTTTTTAATTTCTTCAAGCAGAATTTTGTTGACCATCGGCGGGTTGGCTTGTCCTTTGGACGCTTTCATAATCTGTCCGACTAGGAAGCCGATCGCGCGGTCTTTTCCGTTTTTAAAGTCTTCGATTGATTGAGGATTGTTGTCAAGCGCCTCAGTGACAAGCTTCAGAAGCACGCCTTCGTCAGAAATCTGAACAAGGCCTTTCTCTTTCACAATCTTCTCAGCGTCGCCGCCTTTTTCAATCAATTCTTTAAACACTTTCTTCGCGATCTTAGAAGAAATGGTTCCTTTTTCAATCAATTTGATCATGCCGGCAAGGCCTTCAGGTGTCAGGGCAACATCGGCAAGCTCTTTTTGCTCAGCGTTTAGGTAAGCTGACACTTCACCCATCAGCCAGTTAGACGCTTGTTTGGCTTCAGCGCCTTTTTGAACGGTTTCTTCGAAGAAATCAGCCATTTCTTTTGTCAGCGTCAGAACCATCGCGTCATATGCAGGCAAGCCAAGCTCTTCGATATAACGCTTGCGGCGCTCATCCGGAAGCTCAGGAATGCTTGCTTTTACGCGTTCCTTCCATTCATCATCAATGTAGAGCTCGACTAGATCCGGCTCTGGGAAGTAACGGTAGTCGTCAGATCCCTCTTTGACACGCATAAGAATGGTTTTCTTCGTTGCTTCATCATAACGGCGAGTTTCTTGCTGGATGACGCCGCCGGAAAGAAGAACCTGCTCCTGGCGTTTTTCTTCATGCTCAAGGCCTTTTTGAACAAACGCAAAGGAGTTCAAGTTTTTTAATTCTGTTTTTGTGCCGAATTCCTCTTGGCCGATCGGACGAAGAGAGATATTGGCGTCACAGCGAAGTGAGCCTTCTTCCATTTTACAGTCAGAAACGCCTGTATACTGGATGATGGATTTCAGCTTTTCAAGATACGCGTACGCTTCTTCCGGCGTGCGGATATCCGGCTCTGATACGATCTCAACAAGCGGCGTTCCTTGGCGGTTGAAGTCAACAAGAGAATAGCCGTCGCCTGTGTGTGTCAGTTTTCCGGCATCTTCTTCAAGGTGAAGGCGCGTGATGCCGATGCGTTTTGTTTTTCCGCCGACTTCAATTTCGATCCAGCCGTTTTCGCCGATTGGCTTATCAAATTGAGAAATCTGATACGCTTTCGGGTTGTCAGGATAGAAATAGTTTTTGCGGTCAAACTTCGTATCCGTTGCGATCTCACAGTTGAGCGCCATAGCGGCTTTCATTGCGAATTCAACGGCTTCTTTGTTCAGAACAGGCAGGACGCCCGGATATCCGAGGTCAATAACGCTTGTCTGCGTATTCGCCTCCGCGCCGAATGGCGTTGGAGAGCTTGAGAAAATTTTTGATTTTGTTTTTAACTCAACGTGGACTTCAAGTCCGATTACCGTTTCAAAGTTCAATTCTTTTCACCCCTTACAGTTCAGGTTTTGCTTTATGATGGTCTGTCGCTTGTTCAAATGCATGAGCAACGCGGTATACAGTGCTTTCATCAAAGTGTTTTCCGATGATTTGCAGGCCGAGCGGAAGTCCGTCTGCTAATCCGCATGGCACGCTGATTCCCGGTACGCCGGCAAGGTTGACCGGAATCGTTAAGATATCGTTTGCGTACATTGTGAGCGGATCCTTCGTGTTTTCACCGATTTTAAACGCAGGTGTCGGTGTAGTCGGTCCAACAATAACATCATATTTTTCAAATACGTCCTCGAAATCCTTCTTAATCAACGTACGCACTTTTTGCGCTTTTTTGTAGTACGCATCGTAGTAGCCTGAGCTTAAAGCAAACGTTCCGAGCATGATGCGGCGTTTGACTTCATTTCCGAAACCTTCAGCGCGCGTTTGCTTGTAAAGGTCGATCAGGTTATCCGCGTTGTCTGTGCGGTAGCCGTAACGGATGCCGTCAAAGCGTGCAAGGTTCGCTGACGCTTCAGAAGATGACAGCAGGTAATATGTCGCAAGCGCGTATTTACTGTGCGGAAGAGACACTTCTTCCCATGTAGCGCCGAGACCTTCAAGGACTTTCAGCGCTGCCAGGACAGATTCTCTCGCTTCTTTGCCGACACCTTCACCAAGGTATTCTTTCGGAACGGCGATTTTCAGTCCTTTGATGTCGCCAGTTAATGAAGAAAGAAAATCAGGCACGTCCACATTTGCACTCGTGGAGTCCATTTTGTCTACGCCGGAAATCGCTTGAAGTAAAAACGCGTTATCCTCAACCGTACGTGTAATCGGCCCGATTTGGTCTAATGAAGACGCAAATGCGACCAGACCGTAACGAGATACACGTCCGTATGTAGGTTTTAATCCGACAACGCCGCAGAAAGATGCCGGCTGACGGATGGAGCCGCCTGTGTCAGATCCAAGAGAAAACGGAACTTCTCCCGCAGCAACCGCAGCCGCAGATCCGCCGCTTGAACCGCCGGGAACTGTTTCTAAGTTCCAAGGGTTTTTCGTCAGCTTGTAAGCTGAGTTTTCGGTAGATGATCCCATGGCGAATTCGTCCATGTTCAGTTTTCCGATTGTGACCGCTTCAGCGTCTTGAAGGCGCTGAACGACAGTAGCGTCATAGATCGGATCAAAGTTTTCGAGAATTTTGCTGGAGCATGTTGTGCGCAGCCCTTTTGTTACGATATTATCTTTTACGCCGATCGGCATACCGAAAAGAAGACCGTGCTCAGAACGCCCGTCAACCGCCTCATCAAGCTCCTTCGCGTATGCGCGCGCTCTTTCTTCATCTAATGCCAAAAAGGCTTGTACCTTATCATCAACCGCTTGGATGCGTTTATAAGATTCGTCAACCAGATCAGAAATCTTAATCTCTTTTTTATGTATGAGCTGTTTTAATTCTGTGATTTTATGATCAAATAATGACATTCTTGTGTCCCTCCTTTAGTCCAGAATTGATGGCACACGAATATAGCCGTCTTTATGGTCAGGCGCATTTTTCATGACATCCTCAACCGGAAGACCTTTACCCGCTTCATCTTCTCTCATGACATTTTTCATTTTCAGCACGTGAGTTGTAGGCTCCACATTGTCTGTGTTAACCTCATTAAGCTCCTCGGCAAATGAAATGATACTGTCGAGCTGTTCAGTGAACATTTTTGCTTCTTCTTCAGTAATTGCAAGTCTTGCAAGGTGCGCAACGTGCTTTACTTCTTCTATTGAAATTCGTGACATATGATCCACCTCCACATATTTCTCCGTTAAGTCATATAATACTGATCATATCAAAAACAAGCCCTTTAAAGCAACAAAACGCCTTGAGACAGGCCTGTGTTTTCGAAACAATACCCTATATATTTTATACTAAAATGAGGAGAAGGAGAAACGAAATATTTTTCTGAATATTTTTACTTTAATTATTTCTTGAAAGCGTTTTATTCTTTATTCCCTTCTAGGTTTGCAACGGTTTTCCCCGCTCATGATCAAGGTTTCATCGCTTGAATGGCCGGGAATACTTTGTTAGGTTAAGTTACCAAGTGCACCCGCAAAGGAATTTCTTTTGTTTTGCACTTACGCCAGGCTGCTTAACTGGCACCATCAATTTGAGAGGTGATGCAACATTATTAGAAATGAAGAGAGGGTAAAACGTGAGTATTGAAATTATTATATCTTTAGGAATTTACTTTATTGCCATGCTGTTAATCGGCTGGTATGCATTCAAGAAAACCACTGACATCAATGATTACATGCTTGGAGGAAGAGGCCTCGGACCATTCGTTACTGCTTTGTCTGCCGGTGCGGCCGATATGAGCGGATGGATGCTGATGGGTGTTCCCGGCGCGATGTTTGCGACAGGGCTGTCCACCTTATGGCTTGCTTTAGGTCTTACAATCGGGGCGTACTCAAATTACTTGCTGCTGGCTCCAAGGCTGCGTGCTTATACGGAAGCGGCGGATGATGCGATTACGATTCCTGATTTCTTTGATAAACGATTCCAGCATTCTTCATCACTGCTGAAAATCGTATCTGCATTGATCATCATGATCTTTTTCACATTGTATACCTCTTCCGGTATGGTATCTGGCGGACGGCTGTTTGAATCTGCTTTTGGTGCGGATTACAAATTAGGCCTGTTTCTGACCACCGCAGTTGTCGTGTTATACACACTGTTTGGCGGTTTCCTTGCTGTCAGTCTGACTGACTTCGTGCAGGGTGCGATCATGTTTGCAGCACTAGTGCTTGTGCCGATCGTTGCTTTTACCCATGTGGGCGGCGTTGCTCCGACTCTCCATGAAATCGGCGCTGTTAACCCACACTTATTGGATATTTTTAAAGGCGCGAGCGTCATTAGCATTATTTCCTATTTAGCCTGGGGCTTGGGCTACTACGGCCAGCCTCATATCATCGTCCGATTTATGGCGATTAAAAACATTAAAGATTTGAAGCCTGCACGCCGAATCGGCATGAGCTGGATGATCATTACAGTTCTAGGTTCCGTGCTGACGGGTTTAATCGGTGTTGCATACGCCCATAAATTCGGAGTTGCTGTAAAAGATCCGGAGATGATCTTCATTATCTTCTCTAAAATCTTGTTCCACCCATTAATTACAGGGTTCTTATTGTCAGCTATTTTGGCTGCCATCATGAGTTCGATTTCCTCACAGCTCTTGGTTACAGCAAGTGCTGTAACAGAGGATTTATACCGGTCATTTTTCAGACGAAAAGCTTCTGATAAAGAATTGGTCATGATCGGGCGATTGTCCGTCTTAGTCATTGCCGTTATCGCGGTACTCTTGTCATTGAACCCGAACAGCACCATTCTTGATTTGGTCGGATACGCTTGGGCCGGCTTCGGTTCAGCTTTCGGACCTGCGATTCTGCTCAGTCTATATTGGAAGCGAATGAACGAATGGGGCGCGCTTGCTGCCATGATTGTCGGGGCTGCGACCGTGTTGATCTGGATTACAACCGGCCTGGCAAAATCAACCGGTGTGTACGAAATCATCCCTGGGTTTATTCTCAGTATGATTGCCGGCATCATTGTCAGCATGATCACAAAACGTCCTGCAAAAGCCTCTTACCGATTATTCGGTGTCATGGAAAAGCTGTTAAAACGCAAAAAGTAAGCAATAAGCCATCAAGCGCAGCTTGGTGGCTTTTGTGCTCTTGTTTTGCTATAAATACTGTGAGAAAATCATATTTATTTAAAAACACCATAGAGAAGGGGGAAGTTGCTGTTGAGCTGGTATATTGATCCTGATATTTTATTGAAATTGGGCATTGCCACATTGATTGGCATGGTCATCGGGCTTGAACGCGAATTAAAAAATAAGCCGCTCGGATTAAAAACCTGTATTGTCATCGCAGTCAGCTCATGCATGCTGACGATCGTCAGTATTAATGCGGCATATCATTTCCCTAAATACTACCGCATCATGATGGATCCGCTTCGTCTGCCGGCACAAATCATCTCCGGCGTCGGGTTTATCGGAGCCGGTGTCATCCTGCGAAAAAGCAATGATGTCATTTCCGGCCTGACGACATCGGCCATGATCTGGGGGGCAGCGGGGCTCGGGCTTGCTACGGGAGCCGGTTTTTATAAAGAAGCGTTTGCCAGTCTTCTGTTCATCCTGATCAGCGTGGAATTTCTCCCATGGGTGGTCAGAAAAATAGGCCCCGACCGCCTGCAGGAAAAAGACATCCGCATCAGAATGTCGCTTTCTGATAAAGACAAAATGACAGAGATTTTAAAAGAAATGAAAAGAAGAGATATCAAAGCACACTCCGTTCGGATCGACGACCTGGGCGAAAAGGATTTTCCAATTATGGAAGTGAAGGTCCGCGTCCATAAAAACAGATACACGACCGATGTCTACTATGACATTAAAGCCATTGAAGGCGTAGTCGGCGTGAAGTGTGATACATTATAAAAGCCAATGGGACTGGAATCCCATTGGCTTTTTCTATCTACACCAGTGCTGAAAAATCAAATGCTGTAATCGGCGTGCCATTCTCTATATCTCTTCTGAAACCGGCCAGCATTTCTTTTTCTTCTTCTCCTATTGTGTTAAGGTCAAACATCTGATGCAGCAATCCGTAAATCAGCATATGGCGAAGGCGGAGGAAATCAGGTATTATCATCAGCCATGCAGGGTCAAGCTCATTTTCCTCCCAGTACCCTTTCATAAAATGCGTCATAAATTCTTCTGTAAACGCAGCTTTATCATCATATGGCACAACAGGATACCACAGGACATTGTAGAGAAGAATGCTAATATCGTTAACAAACCAGTTGTAGCCGATATCATCAAAATCAAATGCCGTGATTTTGCCATGATCCCAGTTAAAATTGCCATGGTGCAGATCCGCATGCACCAAGCCGTAGCTGTCCTGGCTTTTCGGGAGCCTCCGCAGTTCATTCATCAAAGAATCGGCTTGCTGAAACACCTTTATCTGATCTTCAGGCACATATTTTCTCAGCTTTAATTGCTCCTCTTCATCCCATTCCTGTCTTTTGAAAGCGGGATTGCTCAATTTGTAGCTTTTTGTCAGGCTGTGCATGCTGCCTGTGTATCTGCCAAGCTCATAAAATAGCGTTTCATTCCAGTCCGATTCATCCACTTTTTGCCCCGGAGCTTTCTCATACACTCTCAATAAAAATGACCCGCCGTTTCCGTCCGGCACTGCTTCTACGTCTTTTCCGTTCAGCGACGGGAGCGGTTTGGCTACTGAAATTCCCCCTATTGCAAGGTGACGGAGCCATTCCATCTCTCCCATTATATAATCAGAAGATCTCCGAATCGTATGGGTAATCTTTAAAATATAAGGTTGATTGTCTTTCATACATTCATATACATAGTTTTCCGCATCAGCCAGAAAACGCACCTGATCTTTTGAGAAACCGTATCTCGCTGCAGCTTCTGCCAAAACCTGCTCTTCATGAAATATTTTTTTGATATCTTTATGCACGTCTAACATCCTTTCATTGCTATAGATTTGATAATGATTGTTTTCACACGATTTCCAGCATCAACATACCTCCCCTTGATTTGTGTTTCGGCAGAAGCGGAAACAATTTCCCTTTTCCTGTTAATTGTAACATAAAAACCCTTGTGCCAATATGGCACAAGGGTTTTCTATCAGTCATAAATGTGAACAGTCGGCTCTTTATCTCCGGCATTGCGGATAATGACCGCTTCCTGTCCGTCTGAGGACGTGATATTGACTTCGACATCAACTGAGCTCTTAGAGTAGTAGTCCATCACTTCACCCGTTAAGAACTGGGTAAACGCGACAACTTCACTTTTTCCGTAGAATTGCATTGGTATGTCAATCTTCATTTTCTTCATTTCATCATTTTCATACAGCGCTGTACCGACAACGCCTGTATAGTTCGGGAAATATTCTTCAATTGAGTTTTTGAACCGCTTAAAGACCTCGGTGTCATCCGGGTATTTTTCTGCTGTGGTTGTATCTGCCGGATAGAATACATATTTTTCATTAATATCATCCCAATTTGAGATATCAGTAGAGCCTGCTTTGACCTCTGTTTTGGCGATGAAGTTCCCCGGCACAATCGATGTTTTTGACGCCTGCTTGTAGAGTGCGACAGTAATCGGCACATTCTTCAAGTTATCTTTTTTACGGAGGCGGTTAATAACCTCCTGTGCAATTTTTTCTCCCTGCTGGCGGAGCGTGCTGTCCTTAATCTCCACTTCTTTTTGCGGGTCGCCAGTTTTTTCACGATAGTAATACACGGAGTTTAACGCCAGTCCGATCATGACGCCGCCAAGCTGGATAGAATTCTTGTCTTTTCTGACTAAATAATCGTGCTCAAGCATGGATGCTAAATAAATCGGGCTGCTTTCGTTCTTTTCTTCTGTTGAACCAGAACTCGGGAGCGCCGGGTTCAAGCCTTCATTTTTGAAGTTCTTATCTTCTTTTTCGGCTTTTTTCAAATCAGAGCCCGTTTTTTTCCGTGCCAGCCAGCTTAATACTGTATCCTCATCTAAATATTGTCCTTCTTGGAACAGATAATCGTCAGTTGAGAAAGAATCTTGGGCAAGGCGCATCAGCCCTGTTTCAAATTCGTCAATGTCCAGCCTTGTATTCAGCTGTTCCGTTGTTAAGCCGCGCGCTTTGCCTGCCTTAAACGGCAGCACCATTTTGTAATAGGAGTCAGAGATATTATATTTCGGGACAATCGCTTTTTCTGACGATTTCGCCGTCTTTTGCGTAATCTCTTCCTCCTTCTCCCCCCCGAAACCTGACGAGCAGGCAGACAGCATTAATACTGCCGCCGTTGCCGCCAATGCCAACGTCTTTTTCAATAGAAAACACTCCTCTTATTTCTTTAGCTCTCCCATTAACTGTTCTTCATTCCACACTTCAATGTTCAGCTCTTGTGCTTTTGTCAGCTTGCTTCCCGCCGCTTCTCCGGCGATGACTAAGTCTGTGTTTTTGCTGACGCTTCCAGTCAGCTTTCCGCCCAGCGCTTCGATTTGCGCTTTGGCTTCGTTTCTTGACAGCTCTTCCAGCTTTCCTGTCAGAACAATTGTTTTACCAGCAAAGTAAGAGTCGCTGTCCTCTGCTTTTACTTTTTTCGGGCCTTTGTAGAGCGTGTTTACGCCCAGCTCCTGAAGTTCATTCAAGAGTTCAAGCATTTCTTCTTTATGAAAATAGGTGATCACAGCATCAGCCATTTTTTCACCGATTTCATCTACCGCGAGAAGTTCCTCTTTAGAGGCTTTTTTCAGGTTCTCCAAGCTTTCAAAATGCATGGCAAGCGTCTTTGCGGCCTTTGATCCGATAAAACGGATGCCAAGCCCAAACAGCAGGCGCTCTAACGAATTTTCTTTTGATTTTTGGATGGAGCTGATCAGGTTTTCAGTGGACTTTTCGCCCATGCGCTCGAGCTGGATGACTCGTTCCTTCGTCAGCTTATATAAATCTGCCACATTGCGGACAAGGTTTTCCTCAAACAGCTGTGTGATCACTCGTTCGCCGAGCCCATCAATGTTCATGGCATTCCGGGAAACGAAATGGATAAGCCCTTCCCGGATTTGCGCCGGACATTCAGGGTTAATGCAGCGAAGCGCCACTTCTCCTTCGATCCGGACGAGTTCACTGCCGCATTCAGGACATTCCGTCGGCATGCTGAATTCCTTTTCTTCTCCTGTGCGCTGGTCAACGAGGACATTCACAACTTCCGGGATGATATCGCCCGCTTTTTTGACGACAACCTTATCCAAAATCCGAATGTCCTTCTCTTTAATTAAATCTTCGTTATGAAGGGATGCTCTTGAGACCGTTGTGCCGGCAACTTTTACCGGCTCAAGAATCGCAGTCGGCGTAATCACACCCGTTCTGCCGACATTTAATTCGATATCGAGAAGCTTCGTCACGACCTCTTCAGCAGGAAACTTATACGCGATGGCCCAGCGCGGGCTTTTCGCCGTAAAACCGAGCTCCTCCTGTTGATCGAGAGAATCGACTTTAATGACAATGCCGTCTATTTCGTACGGCAGGTCCGCGCGCTTCGCCTGAAGCTCATCGATCAGCGTAATGACTTCTTCTATGCTGCCGCATTTTTTTCGTTCCTGATTCGTTTTAAATCCGAGTTCGTCGAGAAAATCAAGCCCTTGGCTTTGCGTCTCTACACCCATCTCGTCAAGCTCCGCTATACTGTAGACGAAGATATCGAGGTTTCGTTTCGCTGCAATTTTCGGATCGAGCTGTCTGAGAGATCCCGCCGCGGCATTTCGCGGATTGGCGAACGGTTCTTCCTCATTTTTAATCCGTTCCTCATTGAGTGCTTCAAACGAACGCTTCGGCATATACGCCTCGCCGCGCACTTCGATCGACAGCTCACGGTTCATTTTAAGGGGGATATTGCGGATCGTCTTCAGATTCTCCGTGATATCCTCTCCCGTCGTCCCGTCACCTCTTGTGGCCCCTCTGACAAAATAGCCGTCTTCATAACGGAGAGAAACAGCAAGACCGTCTATTTTCAGCTCCACATTATACGCCACATCGTCGCCGACGGACTGGCGCACACGGCGGTCGAAATCACGAAGATCATCAGCATTAAAGGCGTTGCCCAGACTGAGCATCGGTGTGCCGTGGGTGACTTTCTGAAACGCTTCAAGCACGGCTCCGCCGACGCGCTGCGTAGGAGAGTCAGGCGTTCTGAGGTCTGGGTGCTCCTCCTCGATCGCGATCAGCTCCTGCATCAATCTGTCGTATTCGGCATCTGGGACGCTCGGTTCATCTAAGGTGTAATATTCATAGCTATACTTGTTGATGGTGCGGCGCAGTTCTTCTGCCCGCTGCTTCGCTGTTTCTTTGTCCATCTGCTTCTTCCTTTCCTCTTCAATTACTGCTTTTCAATAGGAGCAAATGCTGCTAACAGGCGTTTCACGCCGACAGGGCTCGGGAAGGCAATATCAAGCTCTGTCCCTTCTCCTTCGCCTTTCACGCTGACGACAGTTCCTGTTCCCCATTTTTTATGGCCCGCCTTATCTCCGACTGCCCAGTTCAAGGTGTCGCCGCCTGTTTTGCTGGCGTAGGATACCGGGCGTGAAACAGGGCCGCGTCTCGGCTGCATTTTTCTCGCAGACGTCGCTCTTGTTTCTTTTTTCTCATTTAGGTTTTCCAATAAATCATCCGGTATTTCAGCAATGAAGCGAGATTCCGGGTTCATATTTGTCCGGCCAAACAAGGTGCGCATTTTAGCATTGGTCAGATAAAGCTCCTGTTCCGCCCTTGTAATCCCAACGTACGCAAGGCGGCGTTCTTCTTCCATTTCCGCTTCCTCCATGAGTGAACGGCTATGCGGGAAGACGCCTTCTTCAAGCCCCATCAAGAAAACAACCGGAAACTCCAGTCCTTTCGCGGCGTGCAGTGTCATCAGGGTGATCGCATCCTTGCCGCCTGACTCTTCCTCCTTCTGATCGAGCTGATCAATATCTGCGATCAATGCCAAGTCTGTCAGGAACGCAACGAGTGTCTTGTCTTCACTTTTCTGTTCAAAGTTTTTCGTAACAGACAGGAACTCGTCGATATTTTCTAAACGGCTTTGGGCTTCGATCGATTTCTCAGCCTTCAGCATTTCTCTGTATTCCGTCTTATCAAGAATTTCTTCTGTCAGCTCTGTAATGGATAAGTAATCCTGCATATTGGTCAGATTCTCAATCATCTGTCTAAAGCTGTCAAGCGCGTTTGCCGCTTTGGCACTGACGCCGATAAAATCAACCTGCTGAATCGCTTGGAAAAATGACAAGCCGTTTATGGCCGCATACGAAGCGATTTTTTCAAGTGATGTCGCGCCGACTCCGCGCTTCGGCACATTGACAATGCGCGTGAAACTGATATCGTCATCCGGATTGGATACGAGGCGCAGGTACGCAAGAATGTCTTTAATTTCTTTTCTGTCATAGAACTTTGTGCCGCCGACAATGTTATAGTTCAAGCCCGCTTTGAGAAGCGTTTCCTCAATCACACGGGACTGCGCGTTTGTCCGGTATAATATGGCGATATCAGACAGCTTCCGCTTGCCTGAGCTGTGAAGCTGATGAATTTTACCGGCCACAAACTGTCCTTCTCCGAATTCATTATCACCGCGATAATAGGAAATTTTGATGCCTTCATCGTTTTCCGTCCACAAATTTTTCGGTTTGCGGTTAGAGTTGTTTTTAATGACCTCGTTTGCCGCGCGCAAAATCCGTTTCGTTGAACGATAGTTTTGTTCTAGCAAAATCACGCTTGCATTCGGATAATCTTTTTCAAATGAAAGGATGTTGGTGATATCCGCGCCGCGCCATCTGTAGATTGACTGATCAGAATCCCCGACAACGCAAAGGTTCTGGAAACGCTCGGCAAGCTGCTTAACGAGCATGTATTGCGCCCTGTTCGTATCCTGATACTCATCAACATGGATGTACTGGAATTTGCGCTGATAAAATTCAAGCACTTCAGGCACTCGGTCAAACAGTTTAATCGTCGTCATAATCAAATCGTCAAAATCGAGCGACTGGTTTTTCAATAGCTTCTTCTGATAATCAGCATATACATCGCTGACCACCTGATCGTAGTAGCCGCCAGCAACTTTAGAGAATTCCTCCGGTTCGGTCAATTCGTTTTTCGCACTGCTGATCGTGCCGAGGATGCTTCTCGGGTCAAACTTCTTCGGATCAAGATTGCGCTCCTTCAAAATCCCCTTGATCACTGAAAGCTGGTCAGCCGTATCAAGGATGGAGAAATTTCGGTTGATCCCAATCCGGTCGATATCTCTGCGCAAGATCCGCACGCACATGCTGTGGAATGTGGAAATCCAGATATCGTCCGCGCCGGGTCCGAGGATGCTTTCCACACGTTCTTTCATTTCGCGTGCCGCTTTATTTGTAAATGTGATCGCCAGAATGTTCCACGGCGCCACATGCTTTTCCGCCATTAAATAAGCAATTCTGTGTGTCAGGACACGCGTCTTTCCGCTTCCCGCTCCCGCCATCAGCAAAAGAGGCCCGTCCGTTGTTTTGACTGCTTCCTGCTGAACGGGGTTTAAACCGCTTAGTAATTGATTGCTAATATAATTCAAAATTTGTTCACCCGCCTATACAAAACATATGTTCTATCATAAACCAAATCCGTACAATTTACTACTCGCCTTTCACAGCCGCTACTGTTTTCAAAGCCCTGTCAAAATCTTCATACACAGCATTGCCTACAACGATCACGTCCGCATGCTCTGCATACTGTTTGGCCGTTTCCGCATCCTTGATGCCGCCCCCATAAAACAAGGTTGACGTTTCCAATACAGCCTTCGTTTTCTTGACAGCTTCTATGTCTCCAAGCATGCCGCTGTATTCTAAATAAAAAATCGGCAGTTGCAGCAGCTCCGACACACGCGCATAGGCGACAATATCATCCATATTCAGATCGGCGTCCGCTTCAGTCAGTGCCGCGGCTTTGCAATCTGGATTTGCGATGCAGTAGCCCTCCGCCACGATTTCTTCCATAGACATCAGTTCTCCGTATTCCTTCATGGCTTTCTGGTGCATTCCGACAATCCAATCCGCGTTTTTGCTGTTTAATACACTCGGAATAAAATATAAGTCAAAGCCGGGAACAATCGCTTCAATCGCTGATACCTCTAGGACACACGGCACCAAAAACCGTCTTACCTTAGACATCATCCGCAGGACATTATCCTCTGTCACACCATCGCTTCCTCCGATAATGACCGCATCCGTTCCTGATTCGCAAAGAATCTCCAGCTGTTCGTCAGGCAAATCTTTATTTGGATCGAGTTTAAAGACATGCTTCCACTCCGTTACATCGTACACGTCATACGTTCCTCCATTCGTTTGTTACCATTTAAACATTATAACAAATTCACATAGCGCGGAAAAACGGAAAAAGCCGTTAATCTCGTTATTCACTGAAAAAGGTGTTTTGATTCTTTTTTCATAAAAAAAGAGAGCAGGAGGCAGACCTGCATGGTGAGTCCTGTATCGGCAGAACCACACATTTTTCACCAGATTCCTTCTGCTATTGTTTGGAAAGTGTTCAACTGTGGAAATGGTTACATAAAAAGGGAGGCTGAGAGATGGAAACCATCATAATAGCACTCATCGCATTTATCATAGGGATCATCGCTATCCCGATCGTCTTGTTTGCCTGGATCTACATAAAGGATGAAAAACAGCAGGAGCACTCAATTCTTCGCAACTATCCCGTCATCGGAAGGTTTCGGTATATCCTTGAAAAAATCGGGCCGGAGCTCAGACAGTATTTATACAGCAATGACAATGAGGAGCAGCCTTTTTCACGAAAGGAATATGAGCAAACCGTCATCTCCGGCAAATACAAAAGCAGAATGATGGGCTTTGGATCTGTAAGAGATTTTGATAAACCTGGCTATTATATCCGTAACGCTATGTTTCCAAAACAAAGGGAAGAAATGCACGTAAATCAAACGCCAAAAATTGAAACCCAAATCTATAAAATGGATGCTGACAATCTGTTCAAACGCAAGGAGCATGCCGAACATATCAAGGCAGACCCGTATTTTCTCCATCCTGATGATGTACAGGTGATTGGCGAGCGTACATGCGAGAAGCCATTTTATGTGAAGGGCTTAGTCGGCCAGTCTGCCATGAGCTACGGTTCTCTTGGAGAACGGGCTGTTACGGCGCTCTCAAAAGGGCTCCATCAGGCAGGCGGCACCTGGATGAATACAGGTGAAGGGGGATTGTCTGAATATCACTTAAAGGGCGGCGCCGATATCATTTGCCAAATCGGACCGGGCCTATTCGGCGTGCGCAAAAGAAACGGGGAATTTTCGTGGGAGGAATTTAAAAGAAAAAGCAGGCTTGACCAGATTAAAGCGTTTGAGCTAAAGCTGGCACAAGGAGCGAAAACCCGGGGCGGCCATGTGGACGGCGCCAAAGTATCAGAGGAAGTGGCAGACATTCGGAATGTCGAACCTGGAAAGTCGATTGACAGCCCGAACCGCTTTTATGAATTCTCAAACCCTCCTGAAATGCTCGACTTTATTGAAAAACTTAGAGATGTCGGACAAAAGCCAGTCGGCATCAAACTGGTCGCAGGGCATCCTGAAGAATTGCATGAGCTTTTCTCTCATATGCAGAAAAGCGGAAAACATCCGGATTTTATCACGATCGACGGAAGTGAAGGCGGTACCGGAGCTTCCTTTTACGAGCTCGCGGATACAGTCGGCCTTCCGATTATGACAGCGCTGCCTATTGTTGACACGCTTCTTAAACAGTACGGCTTGCGCAGCCAGCTGAAAATCTTTGCTTCCGGAAAGCTCCTGACTCCTGATAAAATCGCGGTCGCCTTAGCCCTCGGCGCTGACTTTGTCAACATCGCACGCGGCATGATGTTTTCCGTTGGCTGCATCCGCGCTCTCGTCTGCCACACCAACACCTGTCCGGCAGGTGTGGCGACGACAGATCCGAAGCTGCAAAAAGCGCTGAGCGTTGAGGAAAAACAGCACCGTGTCTGCAACTACGTCATTTCCCTGCGGGAGGGGCTGTTTAACCTTGCAGCCGCAGCAGGGATCAATTCGCCGATTCATTTTTCCAAGGAGCATGTTGTCTATCGCAAAGAGGATGGCAGTCTCATCGATATCGACAACCTGATCCATCAATTTGTTTCATAAAGAAACCGCCCTTGCCGAACGGCAGGGCGGTTCTATGTTATTTTGAAGAAGACTCAGTTTCCTTCTCCTTCACACGGTCAAGCGCCATTTCATAAGCGTCATTCCCGTAATTTAAGCAGCGTTTCACACGGGAAATCGTAGCCGTGGAAGCGCCTGTTTCTGTTTCAATCTTATGATACGTGTTTCCTTCGCGAAGCATGCGCGCCACTTCAAGGCGCTGAGCCAGAGATTGAATTTCGTTAATTGTGCATAGATCATCGAAGAATCGGTAACATTCCTCCAGGTCTTTCAGCGATAAGATCGAGTTAAATAACTGGTCCAGCTCTTTGCCGCGTAATTTATCGATTTGCATCGTTACACACCTTCTCCTTTACTAATGGAAGCCGCATCAAGATCAGGTACGATATTGATCCAAGTCTTTCCTGGCACAAACGGAAGCCACTTGCCGTCTTTTACCGGCACAATTCTGCCATTCACTTGTTTCCAGTCTGTTTCAATGACGTTTCCGTGCTGAAACAACAGACCTTTTCCTCCTGATTCCAAGTCGATGTCCCGCCTTCCATCTTGATCAATAATATGATGGCTGGCTTCAACAATGAAAATATTTTGCATTGCAACCGGCTTTCCGGTTTCCCGGTCTGTCGTTATGACACCATCAGAGCTTCTTGTATAAGATTCAGCTTTTTTATCATAGTTGTATTCGACAAGATTTGTAACGTTTTTTGTTCCATAATCTACCCGAACATTGTAAGATTCATTTGCAGATTTTGCATCTGATGTTTGAAACAGCAGCGGATTTGTTTCCTGCTTCAGCTTATAACCCTTTTGTTCCGCCGCCTTTTTTATGTAATCATAAGACGTATAGGAATTGTGGGGCGGTTTGCTGAAATCAGCTCTCCAAAATAAGCTTCCGTCAAAATCCAATCCGTTCATATAATCGGCAGCTCCGGATTCCAGCTGCTCTTTGGCGCCGGGACTCCAGCCGTGATGGACAAATATGCTGTCAAAGCCATTGCTGAGAGTGACGAAATATTCCCGCGCGCTCCGCACAGGTCCGACAGTTTCAGGCATCTGGCTTTGGAAAATGGCCAGAAATCTTGTGATTTGCCCTTCGGCTAGCGCTTCTATGACAATGTCGGCTTTAGACAGACCCGACTGCGGCCTCGCCTTCGGGTGATTGTTCACCACAACAGCAACAGGCCGGCGTTCAGTCACCTTCTGTTCAGTCTTTAGCCCCGTTAAAGGAGCTTTCAGCTTCTTTGCAGTATCCGGGACAGCATCCTTCTGCTGGCAGGATACCAGCAGAAAAAACACGAAACACAGCGCGCAAACTGTCATCCATTTTTTCATATGTCGGCTCCCTGCTCTTTTATATTTTAACGCATTATCGATGGAAAGAGTACAGTTTTTTTCATGACGTCGAAGATTCCTCTTGGCGTAATGCGTATATACGGAAGGTGCGTACTTTGCAAAAAGAGCAGCGTATAGATAGGATCGCAAAACTCATAGCCTCTTTCAGTCAAAAGATCTTTCAGCTTTTGTTCCTTCTCAAGCACGTCTTCATACGCTTCCGAAGAGGCGCAGCCGCACAGCGCAAGCGGGATTTCATGCAAAATGTTTCCGTTCTCCGCTAAAACAATTCCTCCTCCGATTTCTTTCATCCGGGCGAAAGCGAGCAGCATATCCGCTTTATTTTTTCCAATCGCGACAATGTCGCCCGTCGTCGTAAAGGAACTTACAAATCCCTGCACGCTTGAGGCAAACCCTTTTATCATCGTATTGACGCGCCATTTCCCGTGTCTGTCGAGCATCGTCAAATAACTTTCATCATGGTCAAACGAGAGCTGTTCCATCGAATTGTCGATCTCAATCATATACGGCTCCATAATGACCGCATTCCGCATTTTCACGCCCATCGGCATAGAAAACTGCAAGTCATCCATCGTCATATCATATGAAAGCTCAAGCGGGACAAGACCGCCTTTGTGCCAGTCCGTCTTTGTAAACGCCTTCAAATCACAGCCGTCTTCACGCAGAATGGTCCCTTTTGACAGAACAGTCACTGGATTCGGATTTAACGGATCTTCCAGTATGTTTAGCGATGCCAGTCTACCCGGTCCGACAACTCCTAAATAATCATCCATTTGGTAATACTTTGCGATATTAAATGATGCCATATTGAAGGCATCGATTGCAGGTACGCCTTCTTCTAACGCGATGCGAATCAGCTCGTTTGTCATGCCGCCTTTATAGAAATTCGGGGTTGCGCCATCTGTCGTGAAAAAGAAGTGGTCATAATAGCGGAAGCCCTTCTCATGCAGCTCCTGCAAGATTTTTCTTACATCAGGGCGAATGGAAGAGTTCCGAAGGGAAACATAATAGCCCAGTTCCAGCCTTCTCATCACTTCATCACCTGTCATCGCTTCATGATCACAATCCGCTCCGAACAGCTTCATTTTTGTAAGCGTTTTATCAGAAGCGCCGGGAAAATGCCCTTCAATGCGTTTTCTCTGTTTCTTTGTAGCTTGCATGCAGTGGAGCATTAAATCATCACCATCTACCAAGCGAGGCCACCCGGTCATTTCTCCGCCTTGAATCACATCCGGATGTTCAATCCACTGTTTTCTGACGTCAAATGGAAGGACGTGGTCCTCGTTCAGAACCTCGGTCTGGAGGTCATAGCGTGACCACCAAAAATACTGGACAGGCTGCTTTTTGAGTTCATTCAAAATCGTAAGCGCTTTCTTTTTTCCGCTTTGCAAAAGCAAAAATAAGTTATCATTCACGAATGTTGTTGTTCCGTATTGAGACACATATTCCGCCAGTGTTTGGGGATTATATATTTGAAAAGGATGTGCGTGCGGTTCAATATAACCTGGCACAATGTATTTTCCTTCACAATCAATCGTATAAATTTCTTCGGCTCTATTCGGAAGTTCATGACCCACATAAACAATGCGGTCCTGATAAATCCAAATGTTTTTTTTCAGCCATTGTTTTACATATGGATTTAAGACGAGAGCATTCCGTAAAAGGAGCGTTGGAAGCAGCTTTGAGTCTACAACATCAACCTGTGCCCTGATGTCTTTGTTTTTCCAGTTAAAGGTGCGTTCGGACATTCACATACTCTCCTTTACATGTATTAGACTCATGGTATCACATCCTTCCTCATCACGCACGATAAAAACGTTACAAATTTTTGAAGGTTCGGTTAAAAAACTTTTTTAAGTAAAAGGAGCGGATTTCCTTGAAGCCAAATATCAGTCTCATCAATGCCGTGTTCAGAATCGCCTGCGGATTGACGATTATGTCAGCCGCCAGTGCAAAGTTTACGAAAAAACCTTGGTGCAGAATGCATCTCTTTTACATCTTTATGGGGGCCATGAAAGCGGGTTCGGGAATCTTGCGCTTCTGTCCTGTGACCTACATGTTTCAACACAGCGATTCTGGAAATAACGAGCATCAAAACGGATAAATGGAAAAGCTTGATCACAAAACGTGATCAAGCTTTTTTTTATGCCCACCCTTTGTTTTCATATAGAAATATCCTGCAGCTGCCAGCACTGCCGGATAAAGCAGTGCCCAGCCGCTGAATGAATAAATCACCGCGCACGCCACAAATGCCCCGAGCGCCATCCACCAGCCTATATCTCTCCTGCCCAGCAGTTTCAGTGCTGCCGCCATTGTACATATGTAAGATGCGATAAAAGCCGCGCTCGGCCCTTTCAACAGAGTCGTCAAATCGATTTGAAACAGGCCATGCGCCGCAAGCACTAAGCCAAACACTGCGGCCATCGCTGTCAAAACGCGAATAGGCGTACGTTTTGTCGCACTGAGTTTTCCAAAATATACAGGAATGTGCCCCTCTCTCGCCAATGCGTACACCATTCTTGAAAAACCAGCAATATTGGCATGGATGGTGGCGAATGTAATAAACAGCGCTAAACATACCGTAACATATACACCGCTTTCCCCTGCTCCTTTTGAGATGAGCATGGCAAGCGATGCAATTTCTCCATTCTCTCCATATGAATGAGTCCCCACCGTCACAAATGACAGCATGATATACAGCCCTGCCACACAAGACGCTGCCAAAAACAAGCTGAGCGGGACATCTTTTTCAGGGCGATGAAATTCCTCAGCCAACGGGGTAATCATTTCCCAGCCTACAAAAGAGAAAAAAATCATGACAGAAACAGATCCCGCGGCAGACCAGCCATGCGGAAGAAACGGTTTGAATTCTGCTATCGTGACGTGTGGCAATGACACAGCAATAGAAATGACAAGCAGAAATACAATGACACATATAACGATTGTACTGATGTTTGCTGATAGTTGAATCCTTTTCATATGAAGCAAAATAGATATAGCCAGCATACAACCAGCAATCGATGTAACCTGCCAATCCACCGCCTCTGTGACGTAACTGACGTAATGCGCGCCAGTCAAAGCGATGATGGGAACGCCAATCGGAACGGAACCTAACATGATCCAGCCCAAAATAGCCCCGGCTTTTTTTCGAAAAGCCAGCTGCACATAAGCCGTGATTCCTCCCGCACTAGGCGCAATTTTCACAAGCCGTGCCAGCGTGCCGACGAGAAGAAAAGATAAAAAAGACATGAATACCCAGACAAATAAAGAAGCCGGACCGGCCTTATCCGCGGTAACAGACGGCAAAATTAATATCCCGCAGCCTAAAACCGCCCCAATCGTTAACGCCGTCCCTTGTATCCAAGTAATAGAGCGCTGTAATTCTGGCAACATGATGCCTCCTCTCAAATTGATGGCTTTATTATAGAAAAAATAAGACGGCATCCATATGCTACAATGAAGGTAAATCAACAGCATTACCTTACAATCAAAGGAATTTTCATTCATTCGCCTAAATATGTAAAGGAGCCAGACAAATGGACGATACAGACCTTCAGATTCTCTCGCATTTGCAGCGAAATGGCAGATTAACGATGGTTGAGCTGGGAAAGCTTGTCGGACTCAGCTCGCCAAGCGCGGCGGAGCGTGTCAGGAAGCTGGAAGACAAAGGAGTGATTACCAGCTACAGCGCGAATATCTGTTACGAAAAACTAAACAAGCATGTCACCGCTTTTATTCTCATGGAGCCAAAAAGCTGTAAGCACTACGCCGCCTTTGCAACATCGCATCCTGATGTAGCAGAAAACCACCGCATCACGGGTATGTACAGCTATGTGACAAAGGTCGTGACTGAATCGGTACATACGCTTGAGGATTTTATTGACGCCTCGATGGCCCATGGAAAACCAACCACACTCGTTGTCCTTTCTTCTTCCAGCTGCCATCCCGCTTTTTGATAACAAAAAACCCGCAGCTATTCTGCGGGTTTTCCTCACTTATTTTTGGGCAGCCTTTAAAGCGCGTGCCCCAATGTCTTTTCTGAAAAAGAGTCCCGGTTTGAAAATTTCATCAACCGCTTTGTACACTCGGTCTCTAGCCGCTTCAAACGTTTCATCAAAAGCCGTCACATTGGCGACGCGCCCCCCGTTTGTAACGAACTCTCCGCCTTCTGCTTTCGTTCCGGCATGGAAGACCACGACCTGCTCAGTTTCTGCTGCAAGGCTGCCGATCGGCGTGCCTTTTGCATAGCTTTCCGGATACCCTTCTGATGCAAGCACAACACTCACTGCCGCGGTATCCTTCCATCTTAAGTCAACTTCCTTATCATCTAAAAGATCAAGAAGCACCTGTACCAGATCAGATTCCATGCGCGGAAGCACGACCTGTGTTTCCGGATCGCCGAAACGGGCATTAAATTCAATGACCTTCGAGCCGTTTTCAGTAAGCATCAATCCAGCGTACAAAACGCCAGTGAAGGAACGGCCTTCTTGTACCATTGCTTTTGCGGCCGGCTTAACGATCGTTTCTACAGCATGGCGAACCGTTTCTTCCGAAATTTGCGGAACTGGAGAGTAAGCGCCCATTCCGCCCGTATTCGGGCCTTTGTCTCCGTCAAACGCACGCTTGTGATCCTGGGCAATCACCATCGGATACACCTTTTCCCCTTTGACAAAGGCCATCAGAGAAAATTCTTCACCAGAAAGGTATTCTTCAATGACAACGGACGCGCTCGCATCACCGAACTTTTCATCTTCAAGAAAGTCATGCAGACATGCAATTGCTTCTTCCTCTGTCATAGCCACAGTAACGCCTTTTCCAGCTGCAAGTCCATCTGCTTTTATCACAATCGGAGCACCTTTTTCCTGCACATATGCCTTCGCCTCATCAAAGGATGTAAACGTCTCGTATTCTGCGGTCGGAATGTCGTATTTCTTCATTAAATCCTTAGCGAACTGTTTGCTTCCTTCGATGATCGCCGCGGCTTTTGACGGGCCGAACACGCGCAGACCCGCTTTTTCGAATTCATCCACCAGACCTTCAATTAAAGGAACCTCAGGGCCGACAATGGTCAGGCCGACCTGATTTTGTTTTGCAAATGAGACAAGCCCTGCGTGGTCGCTTTCCTCAATGTTTACAAGCTGTGCGGAAGCTGCCATGCCGTCATTTCCGGGAGCGGCAAATACATTCTCGACGAGGCTGCTTTGCGCTGCCTTCCACGCCAGCGTATGTTCTCTTCCGCCTTTACCGATAATTAATACATTCACGTCGTTTTCATCCCCTTAATGTTTGAAGTGTCTGATGCCGGTGAATACCATGGCAATGCCGTATTCATCCGCTTTTTTGATGGAATCCTCATCTCGGATCGATCCGCCTGGCTGAATGATGGCTGTAACGCCCGCTTTTGCCGCTTCTTCGACAGTATCTGGCATTGGGAAATATGCATCCGAACCGAGCGCGCTGCCCTTCGCTTTTTCCCCTGCTTGCTCGATTGCGATTTTTGCCGATCCGACGCGGTTCATTTGGCCTGCTCCCACACCGACTGTCATGTTGTCCTTCGCGAGAACAATCGCATTTGATTTCACATGCTTCACGACTTTCCAAGCAAGCTTCAAGTCTTCCCACTCTTGCTCGTTCGGCTCTCTTTTTGTCGGAATGCTAATCTCAGCATCCTCGAAACCGTGCATATCTAAATCTTGAATCAGCAGCCCGCCTTGAACAGATGTCAGTTGTTTTTCCTTTTGAACAGCGGCGGATACGTCAAGCGTCAGCAGACGGAGATTTTTCTTCGCAGTCAGGACGTCGAGCGCTTCTTGGCTGAATGAAGGTGCAATGATGATTTCTAAGAAAATGTTGTGAAGCGCTTCGGCAGTTGCCTTGTCCACTTCACGGTTCAGCGCGATAATGCCGCCGAAGATAGATGTTTTATCCGCTTCAAACGCTCTGTCAAACGCTTCGGCGATCGTTTTTCCTGTTCCTACACCGCACGGATTCATATGCTTTACAGCAACAGCAGCCGGCTCAGTGAATTCACGAACGATTTGAACTGCCGCATCCGCGTCTTTAATGTTGTTGTAAGAAAGCTCTTTTCCGTGAAGCTGTTCTGCTTGCGCAATAGAGCCTTTGACAGGAAGAGCTGTTTGATAGAAAGTTGCTTCCTGATGCGGGTTTTCTCCATAGCGAAGCGATTGTTTTTTCTCAAATGTCACAGTGAATTGCTCTGGTTCTTTTTCACCGACAACATTTGTCAGGTAGTCAGCGATCAGTGCATCATATGCCGCAGTATGACGGAATACCTTTGCCGCGAGCTCGCGTTTTTTCTGAAGAGATACGCTGCCTTCTTCTTTGATTTGATTCAGCACTGGGCTGTAATCGGCCGGATCGACGATAACTGTGACATCCTGATGGTTCTTTGATGCCGCACGCAGCATGCCAGGTCCGCCGATGTCGATATTTTCGATCGCTTCTTCATACGTGACGTCTTCTTTAGAAATCGTTTCTTTAAATGGATAGAGGTTGACGACAACGAGGTCAATCGGCTGAATCCCGTGTTCATTGATCTGCGCCATATGCTCTTCATTGCCGCGAACCGCCAGAAGGCCGCCGTGAATATTCGGGTGTAGGGTTTTTAACCGGCCGTCCATAATTTCAGGGAAGCCTGTCACTTCAGAAATTCCGATCACATCCACACCGTTTTCTTGAAGAAGCTTTTTCGTTCCGCCTGTGGAGATGACTTCAACGCCAAGCTCTGTCAGTTCTTTTACGAAAGGAACGAGATTTGTTTTATCTGAAACACTGATTAACGCACGTTTAATTGTCATGCCTTTTCACCTCTGTTATTTAATCCTAATAGCTGTTTAATCACACTCGGATACCATTTATGCTCAAGCTTGTGAATCCGCTGTTCGATTGTTTCCAATGTATCATGTTCATCAATTTCGATTGCCTTTTGAGCGATGATCGGACCTGTATCCATTCCTTCATCGACATAATGCACGGTGATTCCGGCCACCTTCACACCCGCCCGGAACGCCTGTCCGACTGCGTCGATTCCAGGAAACGCCGGAAGAAGCGATGGGTGAATGTTAATGATTTTTCCCCCATATGCTTGAAGGAGCGTATCACCGATCAGCCTCATATAGCCGGCAAGAACAATCAATTCAACCTCGTGAAGACGAAGCTGTTCAATGATGGCTTGTTCAAATGCAGCCTTGTTTTCATAAGACTTCGGCTCAAATGCAAAGGATGGAATGTGGAATGCTTCCGCCCGTTCGATGACTTTCGCCTGCGGTTTGTCGCAAACGAGGAGCGCTGCTGACGCATCCCAGTTCTCCTCCTTCAAACGCGTGACAATGGCTTCGAAGTTTGACCCGTTTCCTGATGCAAATACCGCAAACTTTTTCATGAAAGTGCCGCACCGCCGAATGTGACGCCTTCACCTTTTTTCACACGCCCGATTAAATAGGCTTTTTCGCCATGGCTTTCAAGCGTTCCGATCACATCTGTCAGATGCTCTTCTTTGACAGCCAAAACAAAACCGATCCCCATATTAAAGACGTTGAACATGT
The DNA here is from genome assembly GCF_042709275.1 of Bacillus sp. LR_5. Lineage (NCBI taxonomy): Bacteria > Bacillati > Bacillota > Bacilli > Caryophanales > Bacillaceae > Bacillus > Bacillus sp. LR_5. The sequence goes on from NZ_JAVAXX010000041.1 coordinate 24,940, forward strand.
CTTCTTCCTTTAGCTTGCCGTACTCTTGCAAGAAAGAAAAAATTGGCGGGATCGGCCATGAGCCATGATCAATTTCCGCACTTAAGCCTTCCGGAAGCATACGCGGAATATTTTCAATAAATCCTCCGCCTGTCACGTGCGCCATGCCGTCGATTTTTCCGCTTTTGACCGCGGCAAGCACAGGCTTCACGTAAATCCTTGTCGGTTCAAGCAATTCCTCGCCAAGCGGGCGTTCAAACGGCTCATATGTTGTATCGAGGTCCAGCTCCGCATCATCCAGAAGCACTTTTCTGACAAGGGAAAAGCCGTTGCTGTGAAGGCCGCTGGAGCTGAGGCCGATCAACAGATGGCCCTCTTCAATGTTTTCTCCAGTCACGATTTCGTCCTTTTCTGCCACTCCGACTGAGAAACCGGCAATATCGTATTCATCAGCTGTATAGAGCCCCGGCATTTCAGCCGTTTCACCGCCGACTAAGGCTGAACCTGACTGCTCACAGCCTTCCGCAACACCTTGTACAATCTGTTCAATTTTCACTGGGTCCGCTTTGCCAACCGCTAAATAATCGAGGAAAAACAGCGGCTCTGCACCTTGTGCCAGCACGTCATTGACACACATTGCAACAGCATCCACGCCAATCGTGTCATGCTTATCCATGGAAAAAGCGAGCTTTAATTTTGTGCCGACACCGTCCGTTCCCGAAATGAGAACTGGTTTTTGATAAGAAAGCTCAGACAGGTCAAACATGCCGCCAAAACCGCCAAGGCTGCCCATAACGCCAAGCCGTTTCGTGCGCTCCACGTGTTTTTTCATTCGTTTTACAGCTTCATATCCGGCTTCGATGTCAACTCCTGCGTTTTTATATGCTTCAGACATCCTATTCACTCCTTTAAGGCGCTTTTCAAAGTATCTCCCCGAACGAGGGCAGAAAGAGAAAGGCAGCCGAACTGCGCTGCCTTTATGTCATTTTTCAAGTTTTATTTGGTTAATACTGCTTCTTTTACGTGAGGAAGCACTGTATCCTGGTAAATTTCAGTCGGATATTTTCCTGTAAAGCAAGCGAGACACTGTCCGCAATTCGAGTCATCGTATTTTCTGCCGATGCCTTTCAGCAGCCCTTCCACACTCAAAAATGAGAGGGTATCGGCTCCGATTTCCTGACGGATTTCTTCAACAGAATGCGAAGACGCGATCAGTTCTTCATGTGTGGAAGTGTCAATGCCGTAAAAGCACGGATGAGCGATCGGCGGTGAACTGATTTTCACATGCACCTCTGTCGCACCCGCTTCTCTTAGCATCGTGACAATCCGGCGGCTAGTTGTTCCTCGCACGATAGAGTCATCCACCATCACGACGCGTTTGCCTTCTACAACCCCGCGCACCGCAGACAGCTTCATTCTGACGCCTTGCTCACGCAGAGCCTGGGACGGCTGAATAAACGTTCTGCCAACATAGCGGTTTTTGATTAAACCGAGCTCATACGGAATGCCTGTTGCCTCTGCATAGCCGATCGCCGCAGAAATACTGGAATCCGGAACCCCGGTTACGACGTCGGCTTCAACTGCGGATTCCTGAGCCAGCATTTTTCCAAGGTTTTTACGGGCACTGTGCACATTAATACCGTCAATATTGCTGTCTGGTCTGGAGAAATAAATGTACTCCATGCTGCAAATGGAACGATTGATATTCATGGAAAAACGCTCTGATTTCATGCCTTCATCATTAATGATCAGCATTTCCCCCGGCTCTACCTCGCGAAGGTACGTTGCGCCGACGACGTCAAATGCGCATGTTTCTGATGCGACCACATAAGCATCGCCCATCATGCCGATGGATAGCGGTCTCAGCCCGTTCGGATCAAGTGCGACAATCATTTCTGTTTCGGTCATGATCAGGAACGCGTAGGCGCCTTTCAGCATAGAAAGCGAGTTTTTAATTTGATCCTTCAGCGTGAAGTGTCCGCTTCTTTTGATCAGGTGAGCCAAAACCTCTGTATCCGAAGAGGTTTGAAAGATGCTCCCTTGATTTTCGAGCTGCTGCTTCAGCTGAGTGGCGTTGACAAGATTTCCGTTATGAGCAAGCGCCAGGCTGCCGTTGTTTTGGGAACGGAAGAGGAGCGGCTGAACATTTTCGTATCCGCCGCCTCCAGCCGTTGCGTACCGAACGTGCCCGATAGCGCCTTTTCCCTTTACTTTGCTGAGTTCGCCGTTTTGAAATACTTCAGTGATCAGCCCTTGGCCTTTGTGAGCCGTCAGCTTTTCACCGTCAGTCGCTACGATGCCAGCGCCCTCCTGTCCTCGGTGCTGAAGGCTGTGGAGACCGTAATACGTGATCTGCGGGGCTTCTTCATGTCCCCAAATCCCAAAAACGCCGCATTCTTCATTTAAGCCTTTGATTTCAGCAAGCATGGGATAGCTCCTTTCCATACGCGTTCAAGCTCTTTCGTTTGCGCATGAATCATTTGTTGTCCGTCTTGATTTTGAATCGCCAGAATTCCGTCAGCTGTTACCTCACCAATATGAACTGCATCTTTGACAATTGCTTCAAACGCTTCTTGATGTTCTTTTTTCACTGAAACGACGAAGCGGGATTGAGATTCAGAGAATAATAACGCCGCTCCCCCTTCTACAGTCACATTAGCGCCAAGGTTTTCCGTCGTCATGACACTTTCCGCAATCGCTACACCTAAGCCGCCTTCAGACACATCATGCGCAGATTGAACGAAGCCTTTTTTAATCGCGTCAAGCAGTGCTTTTTGACGAGACAGCTCTACATCAAGATCGATTTGCGGGGCTTTGCCGTAAATACGGCCTTCTGTCATTTTTTGCAGCTCGCTTCCGGCAAACTCTGGTTTTGTTTCGCCGATCACATATACGAGATCTCCCGCTTGTTTGAAATGCTGTGTTGTAATGTGTGCTGTATCTTCAATTAAGCCGACCATGCCGATAACAGGTGTCGGATAGATCGCCGTGCCGTTTGATTCGTTATAAAGCGATACGTTACCGCCGATAACCGGTGTGCTGAGAACATTGCACGCTTCGCTTATGCCGTCTGCCGCTTTTTCGATCTGCCAGAAGATTTCCGGCTTCTCCGGGTTACCGAAGTTAAGGTTATCTGTGACCGCAAGCGGTTCTGCGCCTGAGCAAATGATGTTGCGCGCTGCTTCAGCGACAGCAATTTTCCCTCCGACTTCAGGATCAAGATAGAGATAACGCGCGTTACAGTCTGTCGTCATAGCCAGCGCCTTTTTCGTTCCGCGGATTCTGAGAACACCAGCATCAGACCCAGGAGCGACAACTGTATTCGTGCGCACCATGTAGTCATACTGATCATAAACCCACTCTTTACTCGCAATCGTCGGCTGCTGAAGAAGGGCCTTCAGCGTTTCATTCGCATCTTCAATTTGCGGAGCCGGAACGTCCGTTTCCAAAAACTCGCGATAGTAAGCAGGCTCTTGAGAAGGCTTATGGTAAACCGGTGCTTCTTCTGCCAAGGCATCAACAGGCAGCTCGCACACAACCTCTCCTTTATGTGTCAGGCGAAGCATTTTATCATCTGTCACATGTCCGACAGAAACCGCTTCAAGATCATACTTGTCAAAAATATCGATGATTTCCTGCTCACGTCCGCGCTCAATAACCAAAAGCATCCGTTCTTGTGATTCAGAAAGCATCATTTCATACGCGCTCATGCCTGTTTCGCGCTGAGGAATCAGGTCAAGGTTCATTTCAATGCCAGAACCGGCCTTACTTGCCATTTCTGCACTTGAGCTTGTTAAACCGGCAGCTCCCATATCCTGAATGCCGACTAAGGCGTCGCATTGGATGACTTCCAGACATGCTTCAAGCAAAAGCTTCTCCATAAACGGATCGCCGACTTGGACAGCAGAACGCTTTTCTTCAGACGAGTCTGACATTTCTTCAGAAGCAAACGTAGCGCCGTGGATGCCGTCACGCCCTGTTTTCGCTCCTACGTACATTACTGTGTTGCCGACACCCTTTGCCTGGCCTTTTTTGATGTCTTCATGGTTGATTAAACCGACGCACATTGCGTTGACGAGCGGATTTCCTTCATAGCTGCTGTCAAACTGCACTTCTCCGCCGACTGTCGGGATGCCGATACAGTTGCCGTATCCGGCGATACCCGCTACTACTTCTTCAAACAAGTACTTCACGCGGGGTGAAGTCAGTTCACCAAATCGAAGAGAGTTCAATACAGCGATTGGACGGGCACCCATTGAGAATACATCACGAATAATTCCGCCTACGCCAGTCGCAGCGCCTTGGTAAGGCTCGAGAGCTGATGGGTGGTTATGTGATTCAATTTTGAACACAACCGCTTGGTTATCACCGATATCAACGATTCCGGCGCCTTCCCCAGGCCCCTGCAGCACACGCTCGCCGCTTGTCGGGAATTTACGCAGAATCGGCTTTGAGTTTTTATAGCTGCAATGCTCAGACCACATGACAGAAAAAATCCCGATTTCTGTGTAGTTCGGCAATCTTCCAAGAATGGATTCTATCAATGCAAACTCATCATCACTGACACCCATTTGCTGATATAGTTTCTCTTCTTTTATTTGTTCTTTACTTGGTTCAAGCAGTAGTGACATGAGTTTCCCTCCAATTTTTCACGATAGACTGGAACAATTTAAGACCGTCGGCGCTTCCAAGCAGTTCATCGACCGCGCGCTCAGGATGAGGCATCATGCCTAATACGTTGCCTTTCTCATTGACGACACCGGCAATGTCGCTTACACTTCCATTGATATTAGATCCGTATGTGAAAGCAATTTGATTGTTTTCCTTTAATGAAGCAAGCGTCTCGTCATCACAATAGAAATTTCCTTCACCGTGGGCAACCGGGATTGTAATCGATTGTCCCTTTTCGTAGGAAGCTGTGAATAATGTTTCGTCGTTCTGAACAATTAATTCAACCGGACGGCAAATGAACTTCAGATCTTTGTTGCGTCTCATTGCGCCTGGCAGCAGCCCAAGCTCCTGTAAAATCTGGAATCCGTTGCAGACGCCAAGAACAGGTTTTCCTTCAGCCGCTGCTTGTTTGACAGCTGGCATAATATTCGCAAATCGGGCGATGGCGCCGCATCTTAAGTAATCACCGTAAGAAAACCCTCCCGGAATTAACACGCCGTCGAAGCCGTCAAGACTTGTTTCCTCATGCCAGACGTATTCCACTTCTTGGCCGAGCTCATCCTTTACAGCATGATACATATCGATATCACAGTTGGAGCCGGGTAACACAATCACCGCAAATTTCACTGTGCGACTACCTCCTCAACCTCATATCTGTAATCTTCAATCACTGTGTTCGCAAGAAGTTTTTCGCACATTTCTTTCACTAGCACGTCAAGATCACGGTCAGATTTTTCAATGGTAAGCTCCATGTATTTCCCGATGCGCACATCTTGAACTTCGTTGTAAGTCATGCTGTGCAAGGCATGCTGGACAGCGCTCCCTTGTGGATCTAGTACACTTTCTTTTAAGCTGACATAAACTTTTACTTTATACATGATGAATGCCTCCCAGTCTTTTGAAAATCTCTTCGTATGCGTCGGTTAAGCTTCCCAGATTGCGTCTGAATAAATCTTTATCCAGCTTTTCGTTCGTTTCTTTATCCCACAAGCGGCATGTGTCAGGAGAAATTTCATCCGCCAAAAGCACTTGCCCTTCTGCATCTAAACCGAATTCAAGCTTGAAATCTATTAATCTGACATGACAATCGCCGAAAATGCTTTGAAGCTCTTCATTTACTGTTTTTGTAATGGACTTAATGGTTTCTACCTGCTCAGGAGTCGCCGCTTTCAAAAGCCAAATATGATCTTCTGTGATGAGCGGATCACCCAGCGCGTCATCCTTGTAGTAAAACTCGATAATCGGCTGCTCAAGCTCCGTGCCTTCTGGAATGCCGAGACGTTTGGACATGCTTCCTGCCACAACATTTCTTACCACGACTTCAAGCGGCACAATCGTTACCTTTTTAATGAGCTGCTCCGTTTCCGAAATGCGCTCGATAAAATGATTGTTAATGCCCTTAGCATGAAGGTGTTTGAAAATGAGGCTTGAAATTTCATTATTTAAGCGCCCTTTTCCGCTGATTTCTGCTTTTTTCTCGCCGTTAAAGGCAGTGGCGGAGTCTTTATACACGACATACAGCGTGTTTTCGTCATCGGTTTTGTAGATCTTTTTTGCTTTTCCTTCGTATAAAAGTTCATTCTTCACAATATTCACGGAAGGCCTCCTAACCCGAATGTTGGGAATTTTCAAACTGCGGCGGCTTAGAAGAAGCCGCTAAAAGCTTCTTCTATGCTAAACCTAAACGTTCAAAGATCAGATCAACATTTTTCAGATGGTAATTGTAATCAAAGCAGTCAGCAATTTTTTCCGGAGAAAGACGTGACGTGATTTTCTCTTCCGCTTCCACAAGTTCGCGGAACGGCACTTGTTTTTCCCACGCTTCCATTGCTTTCGGCTGAACTGTATCATAGGCTTCTTCACGTGTAAGGCCTGTGTCAATCAAAGCAAGCAGCACACGCTGAGAATAGATAAGGCCGAGAGTGCGGTCCATGTTGCGCTTCATGTTTTCCGGGAAGACCGTTAAGTTCTTCACGATGTTGGAGAAGCGGTTCAGCATGTAGTTCAGCGCAATTGTCGCATCCGGAAGAATAATCCGTTCTGCTGAAGAATGAGAAATATCGCGCTCATGCCATAATGGAACATTTTCGTAAGCTGTCATCATGTAGCCGCGGATCACGCGCGCCATGCCTGTCATGTTTTCAGAGCCAATCGGATTTCGTTTATGCGGCATTGCAGATGAACCCTTTTGCCCTTTCGCGAAAAATTCCTCAACTTCACGTGTTTCACTCTTTTGCAAACCGCGGATTTCCACAGCGAATTTCTCAATGCTTGTCGCGATCAAAGCAAGTGTTGCCATATAGTCAGCATGGCGGTCACGCTGAAGGGTTTGAGTGGAAATCGGTGCTGCTTTCAATCCGAGCTTCTCACAGACATATTGTTCAACAAATGGATCAATGTTCGCATATGTGCCGACAGCGCCGGAAATCTTTCCAACCTCGATGCCTGCTTTCGCTTGTTTGAAACGCTCAAGATTACGTTTCATTTCTTCATGCCAAAGCGCAAGTTTTAAGCCGAAAGTTGTAGGCTCAGCGTGTACGCCGTGCGTGCGCCCCATCATGACTGTGTATTTATGTTCTTTCGCTTTTTCTTTTATAATGTCAACAAATCTCTCAAGATCCTTGAGCAAAATATCGTTTGCCTGTTTTAATAAGTAGGAAAGAGCCGTATCAACAACGTCAGTTGACGTTAAGCCGTAATGCACCCATTTTCTTTCTTCGCCCAGTGATTCGGATACAGCGCGCGTAAAAGCGACAACGTCATGGCGCGTGTCCTTTTCGATTTCTAAAATGCGGTTGATGTCAAATGACGCATTTTCGCGCATCAGCTTTACGTCTTCTTTTGGAATAACGCCAAGCTCCGCCCACGCTTCACAGGCAAGAATTTCAACCTCTAACCATGCTTGAAATCTGTTTTCATCCGTCCAAATCGCGGACATTTCAGGTCTTGAATAACGTTCGATCATTCTGCTTGTCCTCCGTCTCTATTCATCCATTTATTTGTAATCTCCTGAATCCATTCGTCTTCAGGCTGCTTCATAAATGTAATATGCCCCATTTTGCGGCCTTTTTTGATTTCATGTTTTCCGTATATATATAGCTTTGCCTCTTTTAAAAGCTCCGGGTCTTCCTCCACAAGCTTCACTTCATCGCCGAGAAGATTCACCATCATGCCCGGCTTCAGCAAATCTGTCTTCCCAAGCGGAAGCCCGCATACCGCTCTGATATGCTGCTCAAACTGGCTCGTCTCGCAAAGGTCCAGCGTATAATGCCCAGAATTGTGCGGTCTTGGCGCCAGTTCATTGACCAAAAGCTCTCCGTCCTCTGTCAGGAACATCTCAACAGCAAGCGGTCCGACAAGGTTAAGCTCATCTGCAAGCTTAACTGCGAGATCAGCAGCCTTCTGCTGAATCCCTTTCTCTACCCGTGCGGGCACGATGCTTTGGAAAAGAATATTGTTGTGGTGAATGTTTTCAGCTGTCGGAAATGTTGAAATTTCACCGTTTACCGATCTGACGACGATCACCGACAGTTCCATTTCAAAAGAAACCCAGCTTTCAAGAATGCAAGTTCCGTGTTCTAACAGACCGGCTGCCTGCTCCATTTGCGCCTCTTCTTTTATCACAAATTGGCCTTTGCCGTCGTACCCGCCGCGGCATGTCTTCAGCACTGCCGGAAGCCTGAGCTCCTGTACCGCCTGTTTCAATTCATTCTTTGTTTTGACGATGCTGTACGGTGCGACTTCACAGCCCGCGGATTGAATTGCTTTTTTCTCTGTTTCACGGTTTTGGGTAATGAGCAGCAGCTCACTTCCTTGCGGGAGATACGCATGATCTTTTAGCCAATGCAGCGCATCATAGTCGATGTTTTCAAACTCATATGTGATGATATCGCTGATTTCAGCCAATTTTCGAATCGCTTCACGGTCATTATAATGAGCGGTAATTTCGACATCCGCAACCTGCCCGCACGGCGAATCTTTCACCGGATCAACGACCGCGACTTTATACCCCATTTGTTTGGCGGACACAGCCATCATTTTCCCAAGCTGGCCGCCGCCGATAATGCCGATTACAGCTCCCGGATAGATGATTTGTTTAGACAAGCTGATCACTGCTTTCTAACACTGTCTGTTTTGTATTTTCTCTTCTCTCATCCAGCTTACGGGCAAGGTCTTCGTCAAATGCTGACAAAATTTGCGCCGCTAACAGGCCTGCGTTCACAGCACCCGCTTTGCCGATGGATGTTGTCGCAACAGGCACGCCTCCAGGCATTTGGACGATGGAAAGAAGTGAATCCATTCCGTTCAGTGCCTTGGACTGAACCGGAACTCCAATGACTGGCAGTGTTGTTTTCGCAGCCGTCATCCCTGGCAGATGCGCCGCTCCTCCGGCACCGGCAATAATCACCTTGATGCCTCTTTCTCTAGCAGTTTCAGCATATTCAAACATGAAATCAGGCGTCCGGTGAGCGGAAACGACCTTTTTTTCGTACGGAACATTGAGTTCGTCAAGTATGTCGCATGCGTGTTTCATTGTCTCCCAATCGGAAGTGCTTCCCATGATGATTCCTACTAGCGGCTGCATTCTGTTCCCCACCTTCTAATGCTTTTGTTTTCAGAAAATAAAAAATACCCGCTCTGCATTGCACTTATGAGGAAGCAATACAAACCGGGCATGGTACATGTATCGTCAGTCGTTCGCTTCTGCGATATATCCATGTCAGTTTTATCGATCACTTTCCTGCATAGTCCGGCAATTTACGGTTGCCGGGTAGAAACTTATGGGCCATATTCCCAAGATTATATGAGGTCGTGTTTTGATTTCATGTTTATCTTAACAACGGACATGGATAATGTCAACGATATTATCGAACGATACAAAAATTCATTCTACTAATGTTCGTGTTTTAGATCAATTTCCCTTCAAATACGATTTTTTTCCCGCACGGAACGATCTGAATTGACCCATTTTCCTTTTTTTCCATAAAAATAGGTTCTTCCATTCGCCTTACAGGCAGATATCCTTCTTCTTTCATTTGCTGAAGCACCGCATCAATCGTTTGCTGCTCTGTCACTTCAAACTTTTTCTTCTTCGGCTTTGCCATTATTCTTTAATTCTCCTCTTCTTCACCGCTTTGACCCAGAAGCCGCCGTGGATTGTTTTTGGTTCGTACGCAATAATAAAGGCTTTTGAATCAAGTGTTTTAATCGTATCATATAGCTGGAGTTCATATTTTCTCGGCGTCAGGATCTGAAGGGCTGTGCGGTCGCCTTCAAGCCCGCCTGCCACCCAGTTTGTCACGCCGTAGCCTTTTTCACGGAGCTGCTTCGGAAGATCAAGATCGAGCTCCTTCGTAATCACATTGACCATAATATAGCCAAGCGCCAATTTTTCTTCTATTTTCATGCCGACAATTACGCCAAGACCGTAACCGAGCGCGTACGCGATCACATTTTGAATCTGGTCTAAGTTATCGAGCACCAGACTCAGTCCTGTCACATAAACCAGTATTTCAATCGTACTGATGCCGGCCGCTAAATAACGCTGTCCTTTCAGCGTTAAAATCATTCTTATCGTAAAAAATGACACATAGACAATATTAATAATGAGAATTATGAGAACCATGGCTATCCCATTTGATAAGATGGTTTGCATCATTTTATTCATCCCCCTACTCTTCAGCTTGCACAAAGCATTCATATTCTACTAGAGAAATGAGCCGTTTACAATCAGCTTCGCCCGTAAGCTTAAGCAAAATATTTCGACATGCTTTTATGAGTTGAACAGTAGTAGTTTACCCTCTTTCTCGCCTTTTCAAAATCAAAACAAAAAAGCCCGCTTTTCAGCAGACTCACCTCTTTATATCTATTGTCAGATCTCTTTTTTCATTTTCTGAAGGGACTTGTATTCTTTCTCAAGCTCACTCAGCGTGTAGTCAGCAAGCTGTTCCCCTCTTCCTTGATAAAATTCCGAGAGCAGTAATTTGGTTTTTAAAAATTGCTTCTTTTGGTTAATTGCTCGGCGAAGTACATCAGCCATGTCCATCATCCTCCTTAAACATAAAGGTTTTTGCGCTGGACGTTTTCAGCATTTTCCCCATCATACACGG
>NZ_JAVAXX010000410.1:0-4133 GCF_042709275.1 Bacillus sp. LR_5
GCATTCTTCCAATAAGTAGCCAATTGGAATACCATTGATATCTTCAAACAAATCCTCATATTTTAACTCCTCTTCAATCTCTTCAAGGCTAAATAGCTGAAGTCCTCCACCTATATTCTCCCCATCAGAAAGAATCTCAAAAATTTTCGCACCGTTATGCAGTGTCATGAACTTCTGATAATCCTCTGGAAGGGTAATCTGATGTTTAGCTTCAAAGCTTTTAATGTCGTTAAGGGTTGCTTTGTCCTGTGAAAATGTAACAAGGAACTCCATGATATCCCCTTCAGAACAAAACAATTGAATGGCTCCTTTTTCATCTAAAAGACTTTTCAAGCCATTTACCGTCTTATGAACAAAGTTAGTCACATACATCACCCCTTTATTTCCTTTTAACAATAACCTTTCAAATTCCAAAAGATGTGAACAGATCGTGATAGGTGCTCTTTTCAGTGAATATAATGCAATAAATTCTAAAAAGAGGTGCCTCCAAAAATTGAATTCTCTAATGAATGATGACATGGTAAAGATCATTAGAAATGGCCTTAGCGCGTCACAGCATCCAAAGCACATTCTTGTTATAGGAGCTGGATTGTCCGGGCTTGTATCAGCATCTTTGTTGAAAAATGCCGGTCACAGAGTAACGATTCTCGAAGCGAGCGGCAGAGCGGGCGGCCGTGTCTGCACTTTGAGATCTCCCTTTAGTGATGATTTGTATTTCAACGCTGGCCCGATGCGCATACCGAATAACCATTCGTTAACCTTAGAATATATCAAAAAATTCAAATTGCCAACAAATGTATTTATCAACAGAACCCCGATGGACATCATTTATGCAAATGGAATCAAAACACGTCTCCAAGTTTTTGAACGAGCTCCTGGAATATTGAGATATCCAGTTGCACCAAATGAACAAGGGAAAACGTCTGAAGAGCTGTTGCTTTCTTTACTGCAGCCTATTCTAAATTTTATCAATCAAAATCCAGCGAGAAATTGGCGGATTGTCGAAGAACAATACAAAAATCATTCGTTAAGCTCTTTTTTAAACACGTATTTTTCATATGGCGCGATCGATATGATCGGTGTACTTTTGGATATGGAAGCGTATATGGGGATGTCCCTTGTTGAAGTATTGCGGGAATCTATCTTTTTTTCATCGCCCGCTCACTTCTATGAGATAACTGGCGGTATGGATCTGCTGCCTCACGCGTTTCTTCCTCAATTAAAAACAAACATTCTATACCATCAAAAAATGATGAAAATGTCTCAGGGTGAAAATAGTGTTACGATCCATTGTCAGCATCAACAAACGGCAGAATTTGCATCGTTCACAGCAGATCTCGCTATTGTAACCATTCCTTTTTCAACATTGCGATTTGTAAAAGTCGAACCATACCATTCATTCTCTTACTATAAACGGAGGGCCATCCGTGAGCTAAACTATATCAGTGCAACAAAAATCGGCATAGAGTTTAAAAGCCGATTTTGGGAAAAAGCCGGTCAGCGCGGCGGCAAATCTATTACTGATCTTCCGATTCGTTTTTCATATTATCCAAGCAGAAATATTGGAGCAAATGGACATGCCGTCATTCTGGCGAGTTATACTTGGGCTGATGAGGCACTAATATGGGACAGTCTTTCAGAAGGAGAGCGAATCCAGTATACTTTACTGAATTTATCTGAAATCTATGGTGATATTGTGTGGTCTGAATTTGTGTCTGGCATTTCTTTTAGCTGGAGCCAGTACCCGTATTCTGCGGGAGGTTTTACAGCTTTCGAACCAGGACAAGAATTAGAGCTGTATCCCTATATTCCTGTCCCTGCGGGCAGAATTCATTTCGCCGGAGAACACGCCTCACTCACTCATGCGTGGATGCAAGGCGCGATTGAATCTGGAATACGTGTTGCTTATGAGGTCAATCGCTTACCTTAGATCATGCTCACCTTCTGTACTAAAAAATTATTACATTTCATATAATAAGATCTTGATTAGACGGACAAATTCAATCACAAAAACAAAGTAATCCTTGCAATCCTTCGCCCTCCATGCTATATTCATATAGCGATGAGCTGAATTGTGTAAGCCGATGTACATGCCTTTACGGCACACACGAATGTGGCGTGTGGTGCATCGCCTCAATACGCAAAAGACGTTTGCCTTAGGCAAACGTCTTTTTTTGCGTTATCCGATTTTTGTGCCGTTTGGAACAGGCTGATCCGGCTGCAAAAGGACGACGTCGCCCTGGCCGGGTATGCCGCCGAGGACCAAGACTTCCGATTTAAATCCGGCGATCCGGCGGGGCGGAAAGTTCACGACTGCTATGACTTGCTTGTTGATGAGATTTTCCGGCTTATAACGCTTCGTGATCTGCGCGCTCGATTGTTTTAAGCCGATTTCAGTCCCAAAATCTATCACAAGCTTGATTGCCGGTACTCTTGCTTCAGGAAATTCTTCCGCTTTTACAATTGTTCCCGTTCTGATATCCAATTTCTCAAAGTCTTCAATAACTGCCATATCAATAACTCCTTTTTCTCCTATTGTAAAGGAGATATACAATATTCTTTTAACGAAAGAGCCATCATTTTTTATCCGAATATAAGGTGTTTCGATACAGGCGGGGCGGCATTCCTGTGCTTTTCGTGAACCATCTTGTAAAAGAAGAAAGGTTTTGAAAGCCCAGCGCCTCGCTCACGACGGTAAGGGTTTCATTTCTCTCCATCAGCATTCGTTTTGCTTCCTCAAGGCGAAGGTCGGCAATATAGTTCTGCGGGGACTTCCCTGTCTGTTTTTTGAACCAGCTTGAATAGTAAGCTGGGTGATAATGCTCGATTTCTGCCAGCTTCTTAATCGTCAGCCGCTCAAATAAATGGCTGTGAATGTATGCAATTGAGGCATAGCTATGGGATTGAAGCTTTTCTTTTATGTATTGTACTAGCATATGAAGCGAGTTGGCTGTTCCGGCCTTTGCTTCCTCTGTCAGCAAATACCTGATCGAAGACCAGAAAGGATCGAGGGCAGCTTCAATTCCTGATCCTGCACGATACTCATCAATTTTCATTGCATGAAGCGGAACATCCAGTACAAGACATTCATTTCTTCCGATAGAACGAAAACGATGCTCACACTCCGGCGGAATATATAAAAAATGATCTGGCTTTAATTTCACCTGGCGCTCTTCAGTCTCAAGATCAATACTCCCTTCAAGCGGAAAAAGAAATTGGCTGTATGCGTGCTTATGTGAATGATAAAGGTGTGTGTATGTCCGTTTTTCGCAAATCATCTCTTGAAGCGAGTCCATCAGCAAACCCCTTCCTTTGGTCATCTTTTAATCCGGTAATGGTGTTCCGATATAGGCGAAAATCCGATTTTTTCATATAAAGAAACTGCCGCCAGATTTTCTTTCATCACTTGTAAAAACATGCGTTCCGCTCCGTTGTTTTTTGCCCATTCAGTCAACACCCTGATCACTTGGGTTCCTGCCCCTTTTCCTCTGTGCTCCTCAGCTACAACGATATTACTAAGTCCGCCATAACCATCAATGACAGAAACCGTGCCAAGCGCTGTCAGGCTTTCTTTGTCATACATCTTGAAAAAAGTTTTACACGGCGGCATGCGTTCGAAAATGTGTTTGTAACCTTTGTGACGCTCGGGTGAAAACCCTTCTAATTGAATAAATTCATCTATCCAAACAGATGATGGCTCTTGTTCCCACTTGTATGTAAATCGGCTGTTGTCATTTGTTCGGCTCATAATTGACCGGCACAATGCTGTCATCTGGAAGCACTCGTCTACCTTTTCATAACGGCTGTCTGCCAAAGCGTCATCAAGCCCTTTCGGTGATGCGTTGCTAATATGAAAACAAACAGGTAAGCCTAAACTTTGATAAAAAAGTTCGGCCTCTAGCTGAAAATTCCCTTCAGGCATATCCGCAGAAGTCCATACGCTATTTGCCCTTTTGGTTACGCCAAAATTCGCTCTGAGAAGCCATTGCCCTACGCTTTTTTGAAAATAAGCCGGCCATGAAGCTGCCGCTAACCGTTCAATCTTGTGAATGTCATCCATTGCATAATGCCTCTCCCCTATGTTTACTCCCTTGATTTTATACCTGTCCCTTATCAACATCTCCAGGCCCACG
>NZ_JAVAXX010000411.1:0-4099 GCF_042709275.1 Bacillus sp. LR_5
TGAGTTTATATAGAAAGCCGATAATGATCATCGCTAATGCCAAAGCAATGGCCGGATACAGAAGAAGCAGCGCTTTGATGCCAATCAGCGCCTGTGCTGTCTGGACTGCATTCGGCACATAGCCGATAATCCCCAAACCGATCCCCGAGAGAAAGCCAGACAAAGATTGAGCAAGCTTTCTTGAGAAATTGAAAAGTGAATATGTCGTTGCTTCCTTCCGTTCACCGGATTTCCATTCGCCATAGTCGATAATATCGGATACAAGAGCCCACGTGATGCCATTTGGGATACTGATTCCGATAAAGGCGATACTGGCGAGAATTGTAAACACATAAACGTTAGATGGAAGCATAAAGTTGATCAGATCCGCGGCCACACTGATGCCAAAGCCGATCATTGCCGTTCGTTTCTTTCCAAACATCTTGACGAGCTTTGGAAGGAATACGACGCCCAAAAAGGAAGAACCGATAATGATGAAGTTCATATAAGCCATTAATTCAACATTGCCCAAGTTATATTGTGCGAAATAGACGAGCATGGCGGATTTAATGTTGTATGCGGAAATTGAAAAAATCGTCATCAGGACAAGGGTTAACAGCGGTTTATTTGTAATAAATGTTTTGACGATAGATGAGAGTGTTAATTTTTCTTTGGGTGCTTCCGATATGACAATGCGCTCTTTGCAGTTGCGGTAGCAAATATAAAACCAAAACACACCGAGCGCGGCGAACAAGCCCATGACCACCGGGTAGCCGACCTTCGGATTATCAAACTTGACGAGCAGCGGCATCACGGCCACACTCGTGATAAACAAGGCGCCAAGTGATCCGATTTGGCGGAACGTTGAAATGGAGGTCCGGTCCTCAGAATTTTGAGTCATCGCTGCCCCTAATGAGCCGTACGGAATATTCACAAACGAATAGCCGATGCCCCAAATCATATAGGATGCATATGCATAAATCAGTTTTCCGGTCGTTGATACACTGGGAGACAGAAAAATAAGAACAGTAAGCACCGCAAGCACGAGGCTGCCGATTAATAGATAAGGCCTGAATTTCCCCCGTTTGCCGATGTTTTTGCGATAATCGATTGATGAGCCGACAATTGGATCTGTTATCGCCGCAAACAGCTTACTGACTAAAAAAATGCCGCCGGCCATCGCAGCGGGGATTCCCGCTACATCAGTGAAATACTTCAATAAATAAATCTGGCCGAGATCAAACATAAAACCATTGCCAAAATCACCAAAACCATAGGACATTTTCTCTTTCAATGAAAGCCTTTTTTCCGTTTCGACCGACACAACCTTATTTGCCAGTTCAGTTCGCATGTTCCACCTCTGTGTCTTAAGAATTTTCGGATAGTGATCCGCTCAGCGATACTGAGCGGATACTTTGTTACACGTTTGCTTTCTCTTCTTGAAATTGAAAGTAGTGTTTCGCATTGTCATAGCAAATCCCCTGAACGATGCTTCCCAGAAGCTCCGTATCGCGCGGCACTTCGCCGTTTTCCACCCATTCTCCAATCAAATTGCAGACGATCCGCCTGAAATATTCGTGGCGCGTATACGAAAGAAAGCTTCTGGAATCGGTGAGCATGCCGATAAAACGGCTGAAAAGGCCAACATTTGATAACGCTTTCATTTGGTCGAGCATTCCGTCTTTAGTATCGTTAAACCACCAGGCTGTGCCGAATTGTATTTTTCCCGGGGTAATACCGTCCTGAAAACTGTTGATCATGCTGGCGATGACATAGTTATCATTTGGATTCAGTGAATATAAAATCGTTTTCGGCAGCTGGTTCTTCATCTCAACTGAGTTCAACAGCTTGTATAAAGGCTTAGCAATTTCTTCATCGTTCATTGAATCATACCCTGTATCAGGTCCGAGCCTTTTCATCATTTTTGTATTCGTGTTTCTTAAAGCGTTGATATGAAACTGCATCGCCCAATCGAGCTCCGCATACAAACCGCAAAGAAACTGAAGCGTATATGTCTTAAATTTCTTCTCATCTTCACAAGAAACCTCTGTTCCTTGTAATCTGTCAGAAAAAATCCGTCCAGCTTCTTCTTTTGTTGTTTCGGCAAATACCATTGAATCTATCGCGTGATCAGAAACTCTGCCGCCGGCTGAGTGGAAGAATCGCACTCGTTTTTCCAACGCCTTTAAAAACTCATCATAGGTTGTAATCGATATGGCAGCGGCATCTTCAAGCGCCTGCACCCACTCAGTAAAGCCTTCACGATTGATCTCAAGTCCTTTATCCGGCCGAAATCCAGGCAGCACACTGACAGGAAAGTCTTTGTCTTCTCTTAATAATAGATGGTATTCAAGAGAATCAACAGGGTCATCTGTGGTGCACACAACCTTTACATTTGATTTCACGATTAAATCCCTTGCCCCGAAGCCTTCCCCTTTGAGCAGTTCATTTGTCCGTTTCCATATAGCCGGCCCGGACTTCTCGTTTAAAATCTCGTAAATGCCAAAAAAACGCTGCAATTCTAAGTGAGTCCAGTTGTAGAGTGGATTGCCAATCGCCATCGGCACGGTTTTCGCCCAAGCCATAAATTTCTCCTCATCAGGCGCATCTCCGGTAATGTATGTCTCCTCAATTCCATTGGCTCTCATGATGCGCCATTTATAATGGTCACCATACAGCCAGGCTTCCGTGATGTTTTGAAATGTCTTATTTTCATAGATTTCTTTCGGACTTAAGTGGCAGTGGTAATCAATAATTGGCATGTCTTTCGCATAATTGTGATAGAGGCTGACAGCGGTTTCATTTTTCAATAAAAAGTTTTCGCCCATGAAGGGGTCCATGTCCTCACCGTCTTTCATTCTATTTCAAAATGTTAACGTTAACATTTTGATTTGTATCTATTTTACCTTTATATTCCTCTGAGATCAATCTCTTTTTTGAAAATGAAATGTTAACGTTAGCATATAAACAAAAAAAAAGACATTGCCAGAAAGCACTCGGAAAGGAATGCTTTTGGCAATGTCAGATTCATAGAAAGGATTAGTAAGCCAGGCTGAAAAGTCCTTTAATGTGTGTTAAGTAGCGTACATTACTTGCTTCTTTCATCAAGGAAGCAGGAAGACCTTTAAGCGGTGTAGAATTTGCACCAATGATGGCAACCGCGTCTTTGCGTCCAAGGCTTGCAAGTGTACCAGAGTTTACTGGCTTGAATGTTTCAAGCGTTTTGCCTTCCAAGTAAGCGAATAGGTTGTAACCGATCAGCTCACCCATTTGCCATGCGATTTGTGCAGTTGGCGGGTATGGACGGCCGTCTGCACCGAAGTAAACTGCGCTGTCTCCAGCAACGAATACATCTTCATGAGATGTAGATTGCAGGAAGTCATTTACAGTCGCGCGTCCGCGGTTCACTTCTAGACCTGATTCACCGACTAATGGGTTACCTTGTACGCCGCCAGTCCAAACAAATGTGTTGGCAACAACTTTAGATCCGTCTTTCAGATCAATTACGTTTCCTTCTACATTTGTAACAGGAAGACCTGTTAAGAACTCAACGCCGCGTTTTTCAAGGCTTGCAGTCGCACGCTCGATAAGATCATCCGGAAGAACAGGAAGGATCTTCGGACCTGCTTCAACAAGTTTTAATTTGATTTCTTTATGGTCTACGCCGTATTTTTTCGCAAGGTTCGGCATGATGTCAGCAAGCTCACCAACAAGCTCAACACCTGTTAAGCCGCCGCCGCCGATAAGGATTGTTGCATCTGCTTCGTTTTTCGTTTTAGAGTACTCGCGCACACGATCTTCAACATGTTGAAAGACTTTGTTCGCATCGGCAGCAGATTTCAATACCATGCTGTTTTCTTCAAGACCTGGGATGCCGAAGTAAGCCGTTACAGAACCAAGACCTACAACAAGCGCATCGTAAGTTAATGTAGAACCGTCAGCAAGCGCAACTTCTTTTTTATCAACAGAGAAAGAGCTTACTTCCGCAATTTTAAGATCAATGTCTTTGCCTTTGAAAAGTTTTTCTAATGGCATTGCAACCGCTTTTTCAGACACGTTGCCTGCAGCAAGGCGGTGTAATTCCGTAATGATTTGGTGAGTAGGGTATTTGTTTACCACT
>NZ_JAVAXX010000412.1:0-4071 GCF_042709275.1 Bacillus sp. LR_5
TTTGGTTCTCGGTTTACATGAAATTGAAAAAACACAGTTTTCGCTCGTTGGAGGAAAAGGGTTACATTTAGGGGAATTATCAAAAATTCAAGGTATACAAGTACCAGAAGGATTTTGTGTCACAACAGTAGGATATCAAAAAGCCATCGAACAAAACGAAACGTTACAAGTGTTGTTGGATCAGTTGGCGATGCTAAAAGTTGAGGACCGAGATCAGATTGGTAACATCAGCCGGAAGATTCGGCAAATCATTATGGAAGTAGACATTCCTTCCGATGTTGTGAAAGCAGTGGCTCACTATCTCTCCCAGTTTGGCGAGGAACATGCCTATGCCGTGCGTTCTAGTGCGACTGCTGAAGATTTACCACATGCTTCTTTTGCCGGTCAACAAGACACCTATTTAAATATTATTGGCGTCGATGCAATCTTGCAGCATATCAGTAAATGCTGGGCGTCCCTATTTACGGATCGCGCGGTTATTTACCGTATGCAAAATGGATTTGGCCACAGCCAAGTCTATTTATCCGTTATCGTTCAAAGGATGGTTTTCCCTCAGGCTTCGGGAATTTTATTTACCGCTGATCCGATTACCTCAAGCCGAAAGGTGTTATCCATAGATGCCGGTTTTGGACTTGGTGAAGCACTGGTTTCCGGATTGGTGTCTGCCGATTGTTATAAAGTACAGGATGGGCAAATCATCGATAAGAGAATAGCAACTAAAAAATTGGCTATCTACGGACGAAAAGAAGGCGGAACAGAAACACATCAGATCGATTCTGATCAGCAAAAGGCTCAAACACTGACTGATGAACAAATTTTACAGCTGGCACGCATTGGAAGACAGATCGAAGCTCATTTCGGCCAGCCGCAAGATATCGAATGGTGTTTGGCCCGCGATACTTTTTATATTGTACAGAGTCGTCCAATCACTACTTTATTCCCCATCCCTGAAGCGAGTGACCAAGAAAATCACGTCTATATTTCTGTTGGTCATCAACAAATGATGACGGATCCCATAAAACCACTAGGATTGTCTTTTTTTCTGTTGACGACTGCTGCACCTATGCGTAAAGCCGGTGGAAGGCTATTTGTTGATGTCACACATCATCTGGCATCCCCTGACAGCAGAGAAGTTTTCTTAAAAGGCATGGGGCAGCACGATCAGCTCTTAAAAGACGCACTTATGACCATAATAAAGCGACGAGATTTCATAAAGTCGATACCAAATGATAAAACAGCACCAAATCCCAGCAGAGGCAATGCAGATATGCCGGCTCAAGTTGAAAACGATCCGACAATCGTGTCTGATTTGATTGAGAGCAGTCAAACATCGATAGAAGAGTTAAAACAAAACATCCAAACGAAATCAGGATCAGATTTATTTCGTTTTATTCTGGAAGATATCCAGGAATTAAAGAAGATTTTATTTAACCCAGAAAGTTCGGTTGTGATTCGAACTGCTATGAATGCTTCATTATGGATTAACGAAAAAATGAACGAGTGGTTAGGTGAAAAAAACGCAGCAGATACGCTTTCTCAATCTGTACCCCATAATATTACTTCCGAAATGGGTCTTGCGTTATTAGACGTCGCAGATGTGATCCGTCCTTATCCAGAGGTAATTGATTACTTACAACATGTAAAAGATGATAACTTTTTGGATGAACTGGCTAAGTTTGATGGCGGAAGCAAAACCCGAGACGCGATCTATGATTATCTCAGCAAATACGGAATGCGATGTACCGGAGAAATTGATATTACAAGAACTCGATGGAGTGAAAAACCAACTACACTTATCCCAATGATTCTTAATAATATCAATAACAGTGAGCCAAATGCCAGCCATCGAAAATTTGAGCAAGGGCGACAGGAAGCTTTGGAGAAAGAACAAGAGTTATTAGATCGATTGAAGCAATTACCGGATGGTGAACAAAAAGCCAAAGAAACAAAACGAATGATAGATATCATCCGGAATTTCAGCGGGTTTAGGGAATATCCAAAATACGGCATGGTTAATCGATACTTCGTTTATAAGCAGGCTTTACTGAAAGAAGCCGAACAACTCGTGGAAGCGGGCGTTATTCATGAGAAAGAAGATATATATTATCTCACTTTTGAAGAACTTCACGAAGTCGTACGCACACATAAACTGGATTATCAAATCATCAGCACACGAAAAGACGAGTACAAACTATATGAAAAACTATCTCCACCACGTGTTATCACGTCTGATGGTGAAATCGTTACAGGTGAGTATAAACGAGAAAATCTCCCAGCCGGAGCGATTGTAGGTCTACCTGTTTCCTCCGGAGTGATAGAGGGGCGAGCGCGTGTCATTTTAAACATGGAAGATGCTGATTTAGAAGATGGAGATATATTAGTTACCTCCTTTACTGATCCAAGCTGGACACCATTGTTTGTATCCATAAAAGGCTTAGTCACCGAAGTTGGTGGACTGATGACCCATGGAGCTGTTATAGCCCGTGAATATGGCTTACCTGCAGTTGTTGGCGTTGAAAATGCTGCCAAGCTGATAAAAGATGGGCAACGAATTCGCGTTCATGGTACAGAAGGCTACATTGAAATTTTATAATGTCTGATGTGTGTAGAGAGCCATCAGATATTCCGCCATCAGCCCTAACTAGAAGTTGGGAGGCTGCAATTGTACCGAATGATAAAGTTCCCGTTGAACTAACGAAGATCGATAGCACATTAAGAAAAGCTGGAACCTCTTGGAGGAAGTCTGGCTTTTCTATATAAAATTGGCGTAGTGTGCAAAAGCCTCATTTTGCGGGCGGCGCTTCTTTAAAGTGAATTTTTTATTACCAGCATTTAAACTTGTATTTGTGCTTAAAACAAGAGAAAAAGGAGCTAAAAAGCTCCTTTATAAATTTAAACAACTTTTGTATAAATAGCCGTGTAAAACCCGATTGAGTAATCAAAATAATGACGTGTAAGCTTATAAGTATAACCGTTGTATTCTATCGTTGGCTGGAAGTCCATTGGCAGAGGACTAATGCGGTATATAGTGTCATAATCATATTCATCACTTTTTACTGCAACCTCAGACGAAGTGCCAGCAGCCAATGCGGGAACCGCGGATATGAGCATGCCAAAGGATAAAGCAGAACTCAATAAGATTTTCCTAATCTTCAATTACATCAACTCCATTTACAATTTATACATATATTATGTTGTAATTGGAAGTTATTTTGAAAGTGAATAATGGATCATAAAAAGTAAAAATCTCGATTTTAAAGGGAGCAAATATATGTATAGTAGACGACAGTAATGATAAGTATATTTATGCTGGAACCCAAAAAGAAGCAGCATGCAATAATGAGTTTGAAAGCGGAATAAGAGTAAGGGTATGGTTCGAAGGCAACCACATACGAACATTTGAGAAAGAACAAAAAGAAGTAGATCCGTTTGGTGAATGTCCCTTACATATTAACTAAAGTGTAAGTCTATGAAACAATGAATAAAAAATACGAAATATAAGATATTGCTTTTGATGAACTTGTTTTATGTTTTGGGAATGTATAGATAAGTGCAAAACCCAAGAAGAAAACTGTTACAAACCAAGAAGTGTATTGTGGAAAGATGGCGACCGCCAATACCATGATTGTTGAAAAAATAAATGAAGAGTAATGAGTTACTTTATGATCATCATTCAATGAAATCACCTCTACGAATTTTTACCCGATTTAGTCTGTGTATTACCAGCTTGTAAAAGATTCAATATGAGAAAATGAAGAAGTTTCTGGATAGGTTTACACTACAGTTTATTGATATGTAGTTATGGAGTGAGATTGTTAAACATGACGGGAGTGAGAAAGGTTGCCGAAAATCGGAGTAAGCTTGATAGTGCTCATTATTTTCCTTGCAGGCTGCAATAAAAATGAACAAAACGGAGACGAAACAAAGATGCAGAGCCTAGTAGGCTATGTCGTGCTTAAAGACAATAATAGGGCAATTCTCATTACCACTACAGAAACTCCAGTAAAAGAAGATTACGATCTTTCTGAAGGACAACTTATGAACAAGTTTAAAAATAACATAGTAATTGTA
>NZ_JAVAXX010000413.1:0-4069 GCF_042709275.1 Bacillus sp. LR_5
TCATGTCTCGGAATATCCCTCCAAAAATTTTTTAAGGTAATAAGAATACTGGTCTGTATCAAACTCGTTGCCGCATGCATGTAAGACCCAAGGCTCTTTCTGATGAGGGATGCCCACTATATATCCTTTTTTTCTGAACTCAAAACATTGAGAAGTATCATATAAATGCCATCCGTTAAAAATATCTTTTCGCCATGGAACATCGTACTGAGTCGCCAGTAATAAACCGTCTAATGCTTGAACTGCTTTCACAGTTTCATCAATTTCATCAAATAATAAATAGTTGTACGTGCTGCGGTATTCAATGACTTTTCCGGCTTTTTTAGAAGCCTCCCACCAAATCCCGCTTTGCGGCACTTCTTCAGCTCCTATAACGCCTATCATGCCAAGCTGATCATTGTGCTGAAAGACATGGAGAATATCATAAATGAAGGAACGATTGATGATAAATGTGTCCTGATGTAAATACACTTTATATTTTGAGTCAGAGTCCTCCATTGCCGCCTGGTAGCCGGACGCCATACTGTCTGCGTCTCGGATATTGATTAATTTTACCTTCATATGCGGCGGTACAGAAAGAGACTGAATATGTCTTAGACAGAGATCATAAAGGGTATCGTCATTCACACATGTAATGAAGCTAATTGAATTTTCGTTTGTATGCTGATTCATCTTTTCTCTGCCTTTATGACATATTGATAGGCTCTGGCCTCCTCCTCAAGATCTGCATGGTGAATTCCCATGCATGATCTGACATAAGCAAGTTTGCTGATCATTTTTTCATAATAATGAGTCGTAAAAACAATAGGCTCGATTTGGTTGATCTTGTAGCCTGTTTCATGAAACATCTTTTTCATTTCCTCCAAGGTGAAAAAACGGAAGTGTGTTTTATCGAGCAGCCCTGCCTGTATATACGTCCATTTGCCGGACAGCAGACTTTCGAAAATCGAGATATGTCCGATATTCGGGATGCTTGCCAAGATACTCCCTGTTTCTTTTACGTAAGGCTTGATGTTACCTAAAACTGCCCACGGGTCTATTAAGTGCTCCAGAACATCACCGAAGATAATGTGATCAAATGTGTTTTTTTGAA
This sequence comes from Bacillus sp. LR_5, assembly GCF_042709275.1. NCBI lineage: Bacteria > Bacillati > Bacillota > Bacilli > Caryophanales > Bacillaceae > Bacillus > Bacillus sp. LR_5. Next base: position 1,094 of record NZ_JAVAXX010000413.1, read on the forward strand.
AAGGCAGCTTCAGTGTTTCAATGTCTCCCGTTATTACTTCGTCAATATAATGTGTTGCTTTTTCGGCAGCTGGTGGATAAGACTCGATCCCATAATAGGAGCAATTCGTTTTTTCCTTCACAGCTGCGCCAAACAAGCCTTCAGCACATCCGACTTCAAGAATGGTTTTCGCATGCGGTTCTATCAGATCAAATAGCTGCCAGTTGATGCCTTTGTAATACTCTTTATCTTTTAACTCATACTCTTTCATAGAATCAGCAAGTGAATTTTTATTGATTTCCATGATGTTCACTCCCGGAGCCGGTCTGCATCTTTAGAATATCTTCAAAATATTTTTTGTTGGCTAGCATTCTTGAATCATGGGGACGGTATTGCAATGCCGATTCATTATGCTGATAGGCAAGCTGATGCTGGCCGAGTTTATCGTAGCAGACGGCTAATTGCAGGTGGGGAAGCCAGGTCGCGCAGGCGCGGTTTTGAAAAGCCAGGTTTTCTGCTCCTTTGTTTTCTATTGCTTTTTCATACCAATAGACCGCACTTTGAAAATCGTTTTTTTCTAAAAAAGAGTATCCCAGCCTGCAGCAGGTTTCTGCTCTAGGCGGTCCATAGACGAGCGTGTGGAGCACCCAGCTTAATTCTTTTTCCTTCAGCCCCAGTGAATGGTAGCAGTCTGCTAATTTATTGCACGCTCTGATATTATCCTCTACCCATCCCTGCTTCGTTTGTAAAAAACGTAAATAGTACTCAATCGCTTGCTCCATTTTTCCGTGATCACACAACTCGTTCGCATAGTAAAATAAATCTCTTGGAGAAAAATCCTTTCCTGACGAGGCCATTTTTTCATAAATTCGGAGGTTGCGATCTGCGTCATGACTAAGTGGCAGGTGAGAAACCGCTGCATCACTGTGGTGAAGTTTCCCATATACTTCTAGGTATTCATGAACCGCGCCGATCCATTTAAAGCTCTTTTCCCGTTTTACGAGCCGGTATCTCCTTAAGCTGGATGTGACGTTATTTTCTTCATCAAAAGCCAAATGGTATTTCATTGAGACCGCGTCTATATCCGGATCAAGCGTTCTTTTTATATCCAATAACAGCTCTTGATCTTTCTTGGTAAACACGTCGTCGGCGTCAAGCCATAAGATATAGTCGGATGTCGCCTGCTGAAACGAAAAATTTCGGGCTGCCGCAAAATCGTCAATCCATTTAAAATCAAAGATTCGGTCTGTATAGCGAGCAGCAATGTCTTTCGTCTTGTCAACTGACCCGGTATCCACAATATTGATCTCATCAGCTATCTCCTGCACAGAATCTAAGCATCGGCCAATAACAGCCTCTTCATTTTTTACAATCATGCATAAACTGATTGAAATCACATCGCCACCTCCGTTTTATTCTGTTTTTTCTTTATGGCATGGACAAACATGTAATCAATATGGGCATGTTTTGACAAGTGATCCAAAGACAAACCAAATTGCCCGGCAAGGAATTGAAGTTCTTGTAAAAAGAGCTGTATGTTTGATTCAGTATCGGAGGAATGGGAGGTGATGGATTTTATGTCATAAAGATATTCAGGAAATAGGGTATTTACGTTGCGAGGTGTGATGAAATGTGTGTACGTCGATGCACCACATAATAAAGAGAAAAATGTATCTGCATAGGCAGTATTTGGGATGCTGCAAATCAGCGAGCCAGAAGGCTTTAGATAAACGGCAAGAGTCTCAATTGTATGTCTGGGATTTTTTGAGCAGTTTAAAAGGTCATCGATCAAAATGACATCGAAAAAGGACTCAGGGTAAGGGAGGTCGCATGTTTCCACATCTGCCGAAATGACTTGTTCGTAATAGGGGCTTGCAATGGTCTGTAATAACTCATCCTTTTCAATCCCATACAATAAACAGGATTGCCGGTTCAAAAGCTCTGTCCCCGCAGCTCCCGTGCCGCAACCGATATGTAAGATAGAGTCGGCTTCCGCTGGCACAAGTGCTGTCAGCTGGGGCTGGGAGTCAAAGAATGTTGTTACATCCACCTTCCATTTATCGATGAAGCGTTGCCGGTTTTCTTCGTATAATTGACTGATGCTTAAATCTGGATTGCCTGTAAACGTGGCATGACCGTGATGGTGGACAAACGAATCAAGAGCGATTTTTAGCTGATACCCCGCTTGCAGTACGCGGAGGCTTAAATCATCATCTTCAAATGAACCGCCTACAAAACGTTCATCAAAACCGCCAACTTGATCCAACACCTTCTTTTTGACAAGCAGGCAAAATCCGACCAGTCTCAATACAGCTTTTGACCTGCCTCGCTGCTGCAAACAGTAAAGACGAGAAAAATCTTCAATTTCTTCAACGTTTGTATAGTTAACGGGAACTTGCTGCGGACCGCTGACATAATTGCTTACAGGCCCGACCATGCCGATTTTATCATCCTGATAAAGCAGCTTGATCATTGGCTCCAGCCATTGATTTGTTACAACAGTATCATTGTTTAAAAAAAGAATATTGTCCCCTGAGGCAGCTTCAAGGCCCTGATTACAGGCTTTTGCGAAGCCTTCGTTCGTTTTATTAAAAATCGCTTTAATTGAAGTTATCTGTTTGAGGTAGTCACGTGTACCGTCATGAGAGCCGTTATCTATAACAATTACTTCTATACAGTCATTATTCGTATGCTTCCATATGCTCTCCAAGCATTGTTTTGTTAAAGCTAATTGATTATAAGTCAGAACAATAATACTCGTTTTCACTATAACCTCCGCCCTTCGCCATATCATTCGGATACTATATGTATATCGTAATGTTCAGACGGAATGATTCTTTCCTGTAAAAAGGAGAATGCTGCTTAAACGTAAAAATGTGAATGGTTTTTTAAAGAAAAAGTCGATGAATTTGTTTTACATTTAGTTTTCCCTTAAGGGGATCAACAAGGTTGGGGAATTCAGGGGAATAGGGATGAGAAGTTGCCTTAACCAGTTTG
>NZ_JAVAXX010000414.1:0-4063 GCF_042709275.1 Bacillus sp. LR_5
CAATGTGCGAATAATGAAATGACAATTCATGATGAGGTTAAGCGATCTATTTGCTCCTCCGCAAGGAATCATTGCCAATAAATGCTTCTCACCGGTTTTCCAGTTATTTTAAAGATCGGTTCAATGTAACGATTTCTTGAGCCAGAGAAGCAGCTCTCAAAAAATCTTTTTGCCTTTCGGCTTCGGCTCTTTCCGCCTCTTTTTCTTTTATCATTGACCAATTTCTTTGATTCAACACTTTTTTTACATAATCTGATAACTCGGCTTCGCTGAGCTCTTGATTAATCTGAAGCATTAATATATCAGACAAGAGCTGGCTAATTTGATCATCCGTCACCCTGGCCATCAGATGCTGAGGCGTCAGCTCGGCACCTTCTTCATAAAAAGCGAAAAGATAGGCGGCTAATGCGCGGTGCTCATCAATATTAAATTGAAAGCCTACCCGGTCAATCACTTTTTTGATAACGCTCCGATCTCGAAGCATGTGGGCGAGTAACAGCCTTTCTGCATTTTCATACGCCGGGCGCAGACGTTTTTGCCTTGCTTTTGTCGTCAGATGCGCTCGCCGCGTTTTCGTTTCACCGCCACTGTCAGCAGGTTTGTTTTGCTTGCTGAAAACAGACAGCTGCTCGGTTAAAGACTCCTGTGACAGCGAAAACTCTGAAGCAAGCTGTTTTACATAGACTTCCTGCTCAAGAGACCCTGAAAGCGTGCTGATTTCTTTCAGTACGTCTTTAATGTAAGCTAAGCGGTCGCCTTCATCAGACAGGTTCTTTCCCTTTCGGAAATATTGCATTTTGAACGCCATTACGGTGACACTGGCGTCGATAATGTCGTTTTTAAATTTTTCCCCGCCGAACTTTTTGATGTAATCGTCAGGGTCCAACCCGTCAGGAATCATTGCAACTCTGACTTTGCAGCCTTTATTTTGCAGAAGATCTGAAGCTTTTAAAGTGGCTTCATAACCGGCTTTATCAGAGTCATAGCAAAGAATGATTTCTTCGACATTTCTTCTCAGGATCTTGACATGATCATCTGTCAGAGACGTTCCCATCGTGGCTATGCTTTCTTTCACACCCGAGCTTACGGCCGATATGACATCGGCAAATCCTTCAAATAAGACTGCTCTTTCCTGCTTTCTGATATGAAGGCGGGCCTTATAAAAATTGTAAAGCAGTTTACTTTTATGAAAGAGCGGTGTTTCAGGACTGTTCATATACTTAGGCTGCTGGCTGCCAAGAGCCCTGCCAGAGAAAGCAACAACAGACCCGTGGTGATCATGGATCGGAAACATGACGCGGTTTCTGAAACGGTCAAAATATCCGCTCCCGTCTTCGCGTCTGATCAGGAGACCCGCTTTTTCCATTTGCGCCTCACTAAAGCCTCTCTTTACGAGAAATTTCGTGATGAAGTCCCAAGAATCAAGAGCATAGCCGATCTGAAATTCATCTATCAGCTCTTTCGTAAAGCCCCTTGAAAGCAGATAATCCAGCGCCTCTTGACCTTCTTTTGTATTTATTAACAAATGATGGTAAAATTTCTTCAGGAGCTCATGAGCCTCAGCCATTTTTTGTTCTCCAGAAGATTCTGGCCGGGCTCCGGAATGGACTGTTATATTATCTGGAAAATCAATTTGGTATTTGTCAGCAAGGTGAGAAACCGACTCGGCAAATGAATAGCCTTCCATCTGCCTTAAAAAAGAGAAAACATTGCCGCCCGCTCCGCAGCCAAAGCAATGAAAAATCTGTTTGTCGGGCGATACGGAAAACGAAGGTGTGCTTTCTCCATGAAAAGGACAGAGTCCAAAGTAGTTTCGGCCTTGCTTCTTTAATTGAACATAATCACCTATGACTTCAACGATATCTGCCGACTTTTGTACCTGATCCACAATTTCATCTGGTATCCGATTTGCCATCTTATAACACTCCGTCGTACATTATTCGATGCTTTAGTGCAAAATCCCTTCATCGTTCGACAGGATTTTTTGCAGCAGTGTAATAAATCGTTCTCGATCTTCTTTATTCAATTTTTTAGGCCCTTTGGCGTATATGCCTTTTCTCCTTTGTTTGCCGGAAAAATGACGGCTCTCAAGAGCAAAATCAATCGTGCCCTCTTTGTAAAGACGCCCTCTTTCCGACATGACGGAGACATTTCTGTTCAACAGCAGGGATGCTAATCCGATGTCCTGCGTCACAACAATATCTCCCGGTTTTACGTGATTTGCGATATATAAATCAGCAGCTTCTTTATGAGGATCAACATACTTCCATTTTTCTTCATTGCTTCTCGAAAGCTGATAATGTTCAAATGAAGCGACAAAAAGAACTTGAACTTCATACTTGGATGCTGTTTGTAAAATTTCATCTTTTACCGGACAAGCATCTGCATCGACAAAAATCGTCTTTTCTTGTTCATTAAGAAGAGTAATTCTCCATCCCTCCATTAAACTCCTGCATAAAAGCAAGCAAAATCGCACATCCTTTAACATTGCGGACGTATATGAATTTGTCGAAAAATTTCCGGGAGAAATTCTTGACATCTTACCCATAATAGTTTATTCGTATCACACGAACCTTAAACCTAAAATTAATCATTTTATCACAATTTTTTATTATAATACAAACTTCACAAAGATGCTATTATTTTTCATTATTCCCTTTTGGCATAGCCAAAAACCCAGGATAGAGCGTCCTGAGTTACATGTTTTTTGTTTTGAGATGATGGATAATATTTGCTGTTTCTTCAACCGCTTTATTTGAAACATCAACAACCTGGCATCCGATCCGGTCCACAATCTTTTCGAAATATTCCAGTTCCTCTTTGATTCTGTTGATATTTGCATAGATCGCTTTGTCATTAAGCCCAAGTGATTTTAACCGTTCTTTTCTGATATGATTCAGTTTATCCGGGCTAATCTTTAAGCCTATGCATTTTTTCGGATCAACGTTAAAGAGTTCTTCCGGCGGGTCAACCTCGGGAACAATCGGAACATTGGCAACCTTCAGGCGCTTGTGGGCGAGATATTGAGACAGCGGTGTTTTAGACGTTCTGGATACCCCGATCAAAACGATATCAGCTTTTAAAATCCCTCTTGGATCACGTCCATCATCGTATTTTACTGCAAACTCGATAGCCTCCACTTTTTTGAAATAGTCTTCATCAAGCTGGCGCACCCGCCCTGGTTCGTATTTCGCTGTTAAACCGTAGGCTGTTTCCATTTTATCAATTAACGGGCCGATAATATCATAATATAAAACATTTGCTTTATCCGCTTCGGCAATCAAATATTCTCTGATTTCCGGCACCACTAGTGTGAAACAAATAATGCCGCCGTCTGCCTTTGCAAGTGAAATCACTTCATTGATAGTGCCTATATCTTCAACATAAGGAATTCTTCTGACATGTGTATCGTCCGCTGAACCGTTAAATTGGCTGAGCGCTGCTTTTACTACCAATTCAGCCGTTTCACCGACGGAATCCGATACAACATAGATGATGCGGTTATTCATATTATCCCCCCGTTAGTTTGCGATCTTATAGGATTTCATTTTCAGATAAACTGACAAGTATTTTTGTCATATTTGTTTTTGTCACTCTGCCGATGACTTCAAAGCCTTTGTCGGTATCTTTGATGACAGGCAGTGCATCAATTTGTTTTTCTATCAAGTGCTTTGCAATGTCCATCACATAATCCTCGCGTCTGCACACCGTAATATTCGGCATCCTTGTCATGATGATGTGAACAGGGACAGATGTAAGCTCCTGCTGGCCTATGCTCGCTCTCAGCAAGTCTTTTCGTGAAAGCACCCCGACTAAAACAGCATCGCGGTCCACCACAAACAGAGTACCTACATCTTCTAAAAACATGGTGCAAATCGCATCGTACACAGAAACATTTTCGTGAATCACGACGGGGATAGATTGAAAGTCTTTCACTTGAAGCTTTTTGAGTTTATCTGCCAAAAGCTGGGTACCGGTTTTCCCAGTGTAGAAATAACCGACTCTCGGGCGCGCCTCAAGGAATCCTGACATGGTGAGTATGGCTAAATCCGGACGCAATGTT
>NZ_JAVAXX010000415.1:0-4063 GCF_042709275.1 Bacillus sp. LR_5
TAATGTGCGAATAATGAAATGACAATTCATGATGAGGTTAAGCGATCTATTTGCTCCTCCGCAAGGAATCATTGCCAATACATGCTCCTCATCAGTTCTCCAGTTATTTTAAAGATCGGTTCAATGTAACGATTTCTTGAGCCAGAGAAGCAGCTCTTAAAAAATCTTTTTGCCTTTCGGCTTCGGCTCTTTCCGCCTCTTTTTCTTTTATCATTGACCAATTTCTTTGATTCAACACTTTTTTTACATAATCTGATAACTCGGCTTCGCTAAGCTCTTGATTAACCTGAAGCATTAATATATCAGACAAGAGCTGGCTTATATGATCATCCGTCACCCTGGCCATCAGATGCTGAGGCGTCAGCTCGGCTCCCTCTTCATAAAAAGCATAAAGATAGGCGGCTAATGCCCGGTGCTCATCAATATTAAATTGAAACCCTACCCGGTCAATCACTTTTTTGATGACGCTCCGATCTCGAAGCATGTGAGCGAGTAACAGCCTTTCTGCATTTTCATACGCCGGACGCAAACGTTTTTGCCTTGCTTTTGTCGTCAGATGCGCTCGCCGCGTTTTTGTTTCACCGCTATTGTCAGCAGGTTTGTTTTGCTTGCTGAAAACAGACAGCTGCTCAGTTAAAGACTCCTGTGAAAGCGAAAACTCTGAAGCAAGCTGCTTTACATAGACTTCCTGCTCTAGAGACCCTGAAAGCGTGCTGATTTCTTTCAGTACGTCTTTAATGTAAGCTAGTCGGTCGCCTTCATCGGACAGGTTCTTTCCTTTTCGGAAATATTGCATTTTGAACGCCATTACGGTGACACTGGCGTCAATAATGTCATTTTTAAATTTTTCCCCGCCGAATTTTTTGATGTAATCATCAGGGTCCAATCCGTCAGGAATCATTGCAACTCTGACTTTGCAGCCTTTTTTTTGCAGAAGCTCCGAAGCTTTTAAGGTGGCTTCATAACCGGCTTTATCAGAGTCATAGCAAAGAATGATTTCTTCGACGTTTCTTCTCAGGATTTTGACATGATCATCTGTAAGAGACGTTCCCATCGTGGCTATGCTTTCTTTTACACCCGAGCTTACGGCCGATATGACATCAGCAAACCCTTCAAATAAGACTGCTCTTTCCTGCTTTCTGATATGAAGGCGGGCCTTATAAAAATTGTAAAGCAGTTTGCTTTTATGAAAGAGCGGGGTTTCAGGACTGTTCATATACTTAGGCTGCTGGCTGCCAAGAGCCCTGCCTGAGAAAGCAACAACAGCCCCGTGATGATCATGGATCGGAAACATGACACGGTTTCTGAAGCGGTCGAAATATCCGCTTCCGTCTTCGCGTCTGATCAGGAGACCCGCTTTTTCCATTTGCGCCTCACTAAATCCCCTCTTTACAAGGAATTTCGTGATAAAGTCCCAAGAATCAAGAGCATAGCCAATCTGAAATTCATCAATCAGCTCTTTCGTAAAGCCCCTAGCAAGCAGATAATCCAGTGCCTCTTGACCTTCTTTTGTATTTATTAACAAATGATGGTAAAATTTCTTCAGGAGCTCATGTGCCTCAGCCATTTTTTGTTCTCCAGAAGACTCTGGCCGGGCTCCGGAATGGACTGTTATATCATCTGGAAAATCAATTTGGTATTTGTCAGCAAGGTGAGAAACCGACTCGGCAAATGAGTAGCCTTCCATCTGCCTTAAAAAAGAGAAAACATTGCCGCCCGCTCCGCAGCCAAAGCAATGAAAAATCTGTTTGTCGGGCGATACGGAAAACGAAGGTGTGCTTTCTCCATGAAAAGGACAGAGTCCAAAGTAGTTTCGGCCTTGCTTCTTTAATTGAACATAATCACCTATGACTTCAACGATATCTGCCGACTTTTGCACCTGATCCACAATTTCATCTGGTATCCGATTTCCCATCTTATAACACTCCGTCGTACATTATTCGATGCTTTAGTGCAAAATCCCTTCATCATTCGACAGGATTTTTTGCAGCAGTGTAATAAATCGTTCTCGATCTTCTTTATTCAATTTTTTAGGCCCTTTGGCATATACGCCTTTTCTTCTTTGTTTGCCGGAAAAATGACGGCCCTCTAGGGCAAAATCAATCGTGTCTTCTTTGTAAAGACGACCTCTTTCCGACATAACGGAGACATTTCTGTTCAACAGCAGAGATGCTAATCCGATGTCCTGCGTCACAACAATATCTCCCGGTTTCACGTGATTTGCGATATATAAATCAGCGGCTTCTTTATGAGGATCAACATACTTCCATTTTTCTTCATTGCTTCTGGAAAGCTGATAATGTTCAAATGAAGCGACAAAAAGAACTTGAACTTCATACTCGGATGCTGTTTGTAAAATTTCATCTTTTACCGGACAAGCATCAGCATCGACAAAAATCGTCTTTTCTTGTTCATTAAGAAGAGTAATTCTCCATCCCTCCATTAAACTCCTGCATAAAAGCAAGCAAAATCGCACATCCTTTATTATTGTGGATGTATATGAATTTGTCGAAAAATTTCCGGGAGAAATTCTTGACATCTTACCCATAATAGTTTATTCGTATCACACGATCCTTAAACCTAAAATTAATCATTTTATCACAATTTTTTATTATAATACAAACTTCACAAAGATGCTATTGTTTTTCATTATTCCCTTTTGGCACAGCCAAAAACCCAGGATAGAGCGTCCTGAGTTATATGTTTTTTGTTTTGAGATGATGGATAATATTTGCTGTTTCCTCAACCGCTTTATTTGAAACATCAACAACCTGGCAGCCGATCCGATCCACAATCTTTTCGAAATACTCGAGTTCCTCTTTGATTCTGTTGATATTTGCATAAATCGCTTTATCATTAAGCCCGAGTGATTTTAAACGTTCTTTTCTGATATGATTCAGTTTATCAGGGCTAATCTTTAAACCGATGCATTTTTTCGGATCAACGTTAAAGAGTTCTTCCGGCGGATCAACCTCCGGTACAATCGGAACATTGGCAACCTTCAGGCGTTTGTGTGCGAGATATTGAGACAGCGGTGTTTTAGACGTTCTTGACACGCCGATCAAAACGATATCAGCTTTTAAAATCCCTCTTGGATCACGTCCATCATCGTATTTAACTGCAAACTCGATGGCCTCCACTTTTTTGAAATAATCTTCATCAAGCTGGCGCACCCGCCCCGGTTCGTATTTCGCTGTTAAACCGTAGGCTGTTTCCATTTTATCAATCAACGGGCCGATAATATCATAATATAAAACATTTGCTTTTTCCGCTTCGGCTATCAAATATTCTCTGATTTCCGGCACCACGAGTGTAAAACAGATAATGCCGCCGTCTGCCTTTGCAAGTGAAATCACTTCATTGATAGTGCCTATATCTTCAACATAAGGAATTCTTCTTACATGAGTATCATCCGCCGATCCGTTAAATTGGCTGAGTGCTGCTTTTACTACCAATTCAGCCGTTTCACCGACGGAATCCGATACAACATAGATGATGCGGTTATTCATATTATCCCCCCGTTAGTTTGCAATCTTATAGGATTTCATTTTCAGATAAACTGACAAGTATTTTGGTCATATTTGTTTTTGTCACTCTGCCGATCACTTCAAAGCCTTTATCGGTGTCTTTGATGACAGGCAGTGCATCAATTTGTTTTTCTATTAAGTGCTTTGCAATGTCCATCACATAATCCTCGCGTCTGCACACCGTAATGTTCGGCATCCTTGTCATGATGATGTGAACAGGGACCGATGTAAGCTCCTGCTGGCCAATGCTCGCTCTGAGCAAGTCTTTTCGTGAAAGCACCCCGACTAAAACAGCATCGCGGTCCACCACAAACAGAGTACCTACATCTTCTAAAAACATGGTGCAAATCGCATCGTACACAGAAACGTTTTCGTGAATCACTACGGGGATAGATTGAAAGTCTTTCACCTGAAGCTTTTTGAGTTTATCCGCCAAAAGCTGTGTGCCGGTTTTTCCCGTATAGAAATAACCGACTCTCGGGCGCGCCTCGAGGAATCCTGACATGGTGAGTATGGCTAAATCCGGGCGCAATGTC
>NZ_JAVAXX010000416.1:0-4044 GCF_042709275.1 Bacillus sp. LR_5
ACAATGAATCATGCATACTGAAGATAAAGGCGGTGTTCGTGTCACATGACAATTCAATGGTTCCCGGGCCATATGGCAAAAGCAAGAAGGGAAGTAACCGAAAAATTAAAATTAATCGATATCGTATATGAATTGGTAGATGCCAGAATTCCAATGTCATCAAGAAACCCAATGATTGAAGATATTCTAAAAAACAAGCCGCGAATTATGCTGTTAAACAAGGCTGACAAAGCAGATGCGGCAGTTACACAGCAGTGGAAAGAGCACTTTGAGAACCAGGGGATCCGCTCTCTGTCTATTAATTCTGTAAATGGACAAGGGTTAAATCAAATTGTGCCTGCATCAAAAGAGATTCTCCAAGAAAAATTTGACCGGATGCGTGCGAAAGGTGTGAAACCGAGAGCGATTCGCGCTTTGATTATCGGCATTCCAAACGTCGGAAAATCAACGCTCATCAACCGGCTTGCAAAGAAAAACATAGCAAAAACGGGAGACAGACCTGGCATTACGACTTCTCAACAGTGGGTCAAAGTTGGGAAAGAATTAGAGCTATTAGATACACCGGGGATTTTGTGGCCTAAATTTGAGGATGAGCTTGTCGGTTTGAGACTTGCAGTCACTGGGGCTATTAAAGACTCGATTATCAATTTGCAGGACGTGGCCGTGTTTGGTCTTCGTTTTCTCGAAGAACATTACCCAGAACGGCTTAAAGAGCGTTATGGCCTTGAGGAGATCCCAGAGGACATTGCTGAGCTGTTTGATGCAATAGGTGAAAAGCGGGGCTGTCTCATGAGCGGTGGGCTCATTAACTACGATAAGACGACTGAAGTCATCATTCGCGATATTCGCACTGAAAAGTTCGGCAGGCTGTCATTTGAACAGCCGACGATGTAAAGGCGCGCAGAAATGCGGGTCTTTATTTTTTCTTGGCTGAACCGATACATATAGTAAGGGAGAAGAGAAAGTGAATACATTAACCGTAAAGGACATTAAAGACCGTTTGCAGGAAGTGAAGGATGCACAAGACCCATTTATTGCCCAATGCGAAAACGACCCGAGAAAAAGCGTTCAAACGCTTGTAGAGCAATGGCTTAAAAAGCAAGCGAAAGAAAAAGCGCTGAAAGAACAATGGGTGAATATGACTTCCTATGAAAGGCTGGCAAGAAACAAAGGATTTCGCTTGATTGCAGGTGTTGACGAGGTCGGCCGGGGGCCATTGGCAGGACCAGTTGTCGCCAGCGCAGTCATCCTTCCAGAGGAATGTGAAATACTTGGGCTGACAGACTCCAAAAAGCTTTCAGAGAAAAAACGCGAGGAATATTACGAGCTTATTATGAAGGAAGCACTGGCGGTCGGGATAGGAATTGTAGAAGCTACTGTGATTGATGAGATCAATATATATGAAGCTTCAAAAATGGCAATGGTGAGAGCGATACAGGATTTGTCGGATACACCTGATTATTTGCTTGTTGACGCAATGACACTTCCGCTCGACACGGCTCAGGCGTCAATTATAAAAGGCGATGCCAAAAGCGTGTCTATTGCGGCAGGTGCGTGTATCGCAAAAGTGACGAGGGACCGAATGATGAGCGCTTATGCCGAAACGTATCCCATGTACGGCTTTGAAAAAAATAAAGGCTATGGGACAAAAGAACATTTGGAAGCTCTCGCTGCATACGGCCCAACTGAATTGCACCGCAAAACTTTCGCTCCTGTTCAATCTTTCAGATAAATCACCATGGACAAGGAGGCACCTTTTTAAAATGAACATACGAAATGATGTGCAAAAGGCGCTGCAGCAGCTTTTCGGGCGTACAGCCGTCCCGCAGGAAACATCAAAAGTAAACGAAGCGCTAAACGGGGAGAAGCGTCTCCTCTTAGGAAAAGTGCTTCGTTTACTAGGAGATCAGCATGCCCTGATCCAAGTCGGCAATCAAACTGTTCAGGGAAAACTTGAAACTCAGCTTCGTCCTCAGGCATACTATTGGTTTTCCTACGAAAAAAAAACGGCAGAGCAAACAGGCCGTCTTCAGGTCGTTCAAAGCTTTGATCAAAATCCTAAAACCATTCAGGATGCAGCTGGCAAACTTTTAAATGCTATTTCAGTGAAGACGTCAAACGCAGCTCTCATGATGACAGGAGCGATGCTGAAAAGCAAAACACCCGTAACAGAAAATGATATCAAAACAGCTGTCCGCTGGATGGACACGCTGCCTTCGCAAGACACAAAAAAAGCAGTTGAAACGGTTCTCTTCGCTTTAAAGCGTGATCTTCCCATTCACTCCGAGATTTTGAATGGTGTTCACGCTGTGAAATCGCCTGTTCCGTTGCATCAGCACGTATCCCAGCTGCTACAGGCAATCGACCAAAACCCTCAGCAGAGCCAAATGATGTCAAAGCTAAAGGAAGCAGTTAAGGTGCTTTTAAATAGTGAAATCGATGTCCATGCAGAACGGCTGATTGATAAGCTTATTTCTTTAACCGACAATACGAAAGCACCTTCTCCGGCGAATACAGCTGGAAGTAGGGAGCTTAGCACACCAGCTGGCTCCCCCGGAAAAGCCAGCCTGCCGATTGCAAATCACACAGCAGAACAGGGAAGCATACAAGAAGAGCCTGTTAAAACAGCAGCAGACATTCCAATTAAAGAAGCCCGCCAGCTGCTCGTGAAGCTGACGGAATCTGCTGAAAAAAACAGTCTCCAAATTGTGAAAGAAGCAGCAAATTGGATTAAAGCGGCTGCTTCATCGGGTGATAGTAAGTCACTTGCAGCTTCAGCTGTTTTACAAGCGGCACAAGTCACAGACCAGGAAGCCGAAGTCTTTTTAAAGGCTGTTCAGCAGACAGCACCCCATTTGGCGGATAAGGCAGATGTTCTTTCTTTCTTATCCAAAGTGAAAACGGCAATCGGCGCAAGGGACGAGGTTGGGTTCATTAAAGCGTTTGAACAAGGAAGCGCAGTCACATCTGGCGAAATGCAATCCATCAAGCTGGCTCTTTCTGCCTTAAGAGCATCGCATGAGGTAGCCGAACCAGTCAAACAAGAAGCCGATCAGCTTTTTCATAAATTAAATGGCCAGCTTTTCATGCAGCAGGACCATCCATCATACAGCCAAATTGTAATGTCATTTCCGATGTTTTCGAAGTCAGGGGTTCAGGACATGACTGTTCTGTTTAAAGGAAAGAAAGAAGCGGATGGAAAGCTTGATCCTTCCCATTGCCGCCTTTTGTTTTTGCTGCAGCTTGATACACTAAAAGAAACCGTCGTTGATTGCTTGGTACAACAAAAAGTCATGACCATTACAATAGAGACTGATTTCGAGCTGCAGGCTGCGATCGATCCGATGGTGCCCGCGCTTAAACAGGGGCTAAAGGAAATGGGGTACAGCCTTTCAGGGGTAAACGCTAAAAAAAGGGTTCACACCGAAGAAAAGGCTTCAATCGATCAATATATAACAAGTATCAGTGATCAGGAAGTGGATGTGAAAATATGAAAGAGCAGACACCGATCAGAAAAGCTGTTGCTCTCCATTATGACGAACAAAAAGACAAGGCGCCGAGAGTGATTGCCACAGGGAAGGGCCATGTAGCTGACAACATTATCAAAGAAGCGAAAAAAGCAGGGGTCCCGATTCAAGAAGATCGGACCCTTGTCGAATTAATGCGCCATTTGACGGTAGATGATCAAATTCCTGAAGCTCTTTATGAAACGGTAGCCGAGATTTTTTCATTCATTTACAAATTGGACGAAAGCGTAAAAAACAAAAAATAGCTAAAATATTCCCCATCCTCCTTTGAAATTTATGTTTTTAATAAAGTAAAAGTTTGAATGTTTAGAAGGATTAAAAGATTTTGCATCGAACTGTAGACAATTCTTCCAGTATTATTATAGAATGAAAGCGCAGTCTATTTTAGTTTTGTTACATAAGTTAGGAGGATGGGAAATGAATATCCATGAGTACCAGGGAAAAGAAGTCCTCAGAAAATATGGGGTATCTGTTCCTGAAGGTAAAGTGGCTTTTACAGCAGAAGAAGCAGTTGAGA
>NZ_JAVAXX010000417.1:0-4041 GCF_042709275.1 Bacillus sp. LR_5
TTTGTCCTTATTGTATGTATTATTTTCACCGCAGCGCTATTCCCGACCTTTTCATCCGTTACAGCTGCTCAAGGAGAAGCGGTCATCGCAACAGATGAAATGAACGTCAGAAGCGGCCCGGGGCTTAGCTACGGCATTACAGCGGAAGTAAAAAAGGGAGAACGCTATCCAATTTTAAAGGAAGATGGAGACTGGGTGCAGATACAGCTTGGTTCCGGAGAAAAGGGCTGGGTAGTCTCCTGGCTTATTACAAAGGAAGACCAGGCCAGCACAAGCTCCTCAGGAAGCAGTGACACTGTGACATCAACAGACCCCGATCTGCGGATAAGAAGCGGCCCGGGCACTTCCTACGAAGTCATCGGCAAATTCCCGCAAGGCAGCCAAGCATCTGTCATTGATAAAGATTCGGGCTGGATCAAGATATCCTATCACAGTGCCACCGGATGGGTATCATCTGAATATGTCACATCAGGAGGCAGCAGTTCAGCGTCTGATGAGAATGACCAAACCGAGGATTCCGGTGCGTCAACGACGGGCACAGTCGGTGTTTCTTCGCTAAATGTAAGAGCCTCCGCCTCACATGACGCGGCAATTATAACAAAACTTGATCGCGGAACGAAACTGACGGTTCTCAACGAGAAAAATGGCTGGGCTCACATTGAGGTGAACGGGCTAAAAGGCTGGGTTGCAAGCCATTACCTTTTGACTAGTTCTGTTCCAGCTGATGATTCAGCAAATGCCGGCAGTTCATCCTCCGCTAAAAAAGCCTATATCATGTACGGAGGAACGAATCTAAGAAGTGATGCGTCAACATCAGCTTCGATCGTTGAGCGCGCTGCCAAAGGAGATTCATACACCATTACCGGTTCAAAGGGAAGCTGGTATGAAATAAAGCTTGATAACGGGCAAACTGCTTATGTAGCCAATTGGGTGGTCCAAACGTCTAAAAGCGCAGAAGAAGCAGGTGAACCGCCAGTCTCTGATTCCCCGTCTGGAAACGGCTCTCTAAACAATAAAACGATTATTGTTGACCCGGGACATGGAGGAAAAGACAGCGGAACGATCGGGTATTCGGGGAAATTCGAGAAAAACCTGACGATCAAAACGGCAAAACTGCTCGCCAGCAAACTTAGATCGGCTGGAGCGGATGTATATGTGACACGCCAGGATGATACCTTTGTCAGCCTGCAGTCACGGGTCTCTACCTCTCACTACCGTAACGCTGACGCCTTTATCAGCATTCATTATGACAGCTATGCGGATACCTCTACAAGAGGCAGTACAGCATATTACTACAGTCCTGCCAAAGATCAGGAACTCGCATCAGATGTCCACTCAGAAGTGGTGAAGCGTTCTTCCATTCCAGACCGCGGCGTATTATTCGGAGATTATTATGTGCTCCGGGAAAACAGACAGCCCGCTATGCTGTACGAGCTGGGATATGTAAGCCATCCGCAGGAAGAAGCCATTGTACATAGCAATTCATACCAAGAAAAAGTAACAGATGGGATCGAAAGCGGATTAGAGAAATACTTCCAATAAAAAAAGCTGCCTTTTGGCAGCTTTTTTTATTTTGAATCCATAATGAGCGTGGCCGGTCCGGAGTTTGTAAGCTGAACATCCATCATTGCTCCAAACGTTCCGGTCTCCACTTTGATTCCTTTTTCACGAAGCAGGTCATTCCATTTTTCATAAAGACCTAAAGCTTTATCAGGTTTGGCCGCGTTCATGTAGTTCGGCCGGCGCCCTTTTTTCGTATCTCCATAAAGCGTAAACTGTGAGACGGATAAAATCTCTCCTCCTATATCTACAAGAGACAGATTCATTTTTCCTTCACTGTCATCGAAAATACGGAGATTGACAACTTTATCGGCTAAATAAGCTGCATCATCTTCTGTATCATCATGAGTGATGCCGACCAGCACCATAAGGCCTTGTCCAATTTGGCCGACGACCTCTTCGTCCACTGTAACGCTTGCTTCTGTTACTCGCTGAACAACTAATCTCATTTTCTAACCCCTTTAGTTCATGACGCGGCGCACAGAGTAGATATCTCTAATCTGTTTAATACGCTCGACGACTTTGTGCAAGTGATTGATATTCTGAATAAAAATCGCCATATGGATGGTTGCCACTTTATTGCGATCCGATTTGCCAGAGACAGATGAAATATTTGTTTTCGTTTCATTCACTGCCTGGAGCACCTCGTTCAGCAATCCGCGGCGGTCATACCCAAGAATCTCTATCTCAACATTGTATTCCTTGCGCTTTTGAACTTGTGACTCATGCTCCCACTCTACCGGGATCAGCCGCTCTTGGGCTTCATTCGTTTTGACATTCGGACAGTCTTCGCGATGGACCGAAACCCCTCTGCCTTTTGTGATAAAGCCGACAATATCATCACCTGGCACAGGATTGCAGCATTTTGATAAACGGACAAGGAGGTTGTCAATGCCCTTGACACGAACGCCAGCTTCCCGTTTTCTTCCTTGCGGGTATGGCTTAGGTTCCCCAGTGACTTCCTGAACGATCTTTTCCTGTTCTTCCTGGTCGCGCTGCTTTCTCTCTTTTTCTGTTAGGCGGTTCGCCACCTGCAGAGCTGTGATGCCGTTGTAACCGACCGCCGCGTACATATCCTCTTCATTTGAGAAATTAAATTTGTCAGCAACCTTTTGAATATTCTCTGGCGTTAAAACATCCTTCAATTCAAAATCCAAGTTTTTAATTTCTTTTTCGACCAGCTCACGGCCTTTTTCGACATTTTCTTCACGCCGCTGTTTCTTAAAGAATTGACGGATTTTATGCTTCGCTTGGGATGTTTGGGCAAGCTTCACCCAATCCTGGCTCGGACCGTAGGAATGCTTAGAGGTGAGAATTTCAACGATATCACCTGTCCGAAGCTTATGGTCAAGCGTAACCATTTTTCCGTTTACTTTGGCACCGATTGTTTTATTGCCGATTTCAGAGTGAATCCGGTAAGAAAAGTCAATCGGAACAGAACCGGACGGAAGCTCGATTACATCTCCTTTTGGCGTAAAGACATACACCATGTCAGAGAACAAATCAATTTTGAGCGATTCCATAAATTCTTCTGCATCTGTCGATTCATTTTGAAATTCTAAAATTTCACGGAACCAAGAAAGCTTTTTCTCAAAGGTTGCACCTTCATTGGCTGCTTTCCCTTCTTTATAAGCCCAGTGAGCCGCAACCCCGTATTCCGCTATTTCATGCATTTCAAAGGTGCGGATCTGCACTTCAAGCGGATCGCCTTTAGGCCCAATAACCGTTGTATGAAGCGATTGATACATATTCGGCTTCGGCATTGCGATATAATCTTTGAATCTGCCTGGCATCGGTTTCCAGCATGTGTGAATGATGCCAAGCACCGCGTAGCAGTCCTTTATGCTATTCACAAGAATACGGACAGCCAACAAATCGTAAATTTCATTGAATTGCTTATTTTGCAGCACCATTTTTCGATAAATGCTGTAAATATGTTTCGGGCGTCCCGAGAAGTCAGCCTTGATATTTACTTCTTCGACACGTTTCTTCACTTCATTGACAACCTCATCGACATAAAGCTCTCGTTCTGCACGTTTCTTCTTCATGAGGTTGACAATTCTGTAATATTGCTGAGGGTTCAAATAACGGAGCGCCGTATCTTCCAATTCCCACTTAATTTTTGAAATCCCTAGACGATGCGCCAAAGGAGCAAAAATTTCCAGCGTTTCATTGGAGATTCTCCGCTGTTTTTCCTGAGGCAGATGTTTCAGTGTCCGCATATTGTGAAGACGATCCGCCAGCTTGATCAATATGACCCTGATATCTTGAGCCATAGCGACAAACATTTTGCGATGATTTTCCGCCTGCTGTTCCTCTTGAGATTTATATTTAATTTTGCCGAGTTTCGTTACGCCGTCTACAAGCATTGCCACTTCTTCGGAAAATGCTTCTTTCAGGTCATCGAGCGTCACATCTGTATCTTCCACGACATCGTGCAAAAATCCGCCCGCGATTGTGGAAGGGTCCATTTCAAGATCG